>NZ_LZGO01000023.1:0-5439 GCF_001690235.1 Gilliamella sp. wkB292 | reverse complement strand
AATGATGGATTAAATATATATATCAATAGTGACTAAAGGTATTGAGTGGTAGACTTTATTTTATCTGTGCTGTGATCTTAATATTGACCGATTTAACGAGTAACACTATACGGCATCGGTTGAACGGCAAAAATTACATGTATCACACCGTGTTGAGGTTTTGTAGGATACCCGATGGGTTTACGCTAAAAAATGGATGTCAAATATGAGTATGGTAGATTTAGATATCGTAGATGTTATAAAAAAGGTGGTTTTTTAGCGTGTTTTTCAACTCCAGAAAAGGGACATTTTGTTAATGATTGTCAATTAAGTGTGATGAAATCAGCTTTTTTGTATACGGCAACTTTAAATCTTTTTAATATAGAAATATGCATTCCCAAAAAACAGCGAAATGGGTATGAAACAATCGATAATAAATTGTCCAAAAACATCAATTATATAAACTATATCAATTTAAGTGATTATCATGGGATAATGAAAACAACATTTAATGATCTATTACAATCTAATACGATCTTGCTGTTACCAGAATATACAATAAAACAAGAAACGGATATTGAACAAATTGAAATAGAATTTAATAGCGGCACTACTATCATTTATCAAAATAGCAATTTACCACCTACAATGATATCGAATAAATTAAAAAATCTCATTTTAGAATAAACGACAAGCTTACTGGGTAGCCCACAATACCATGCCATATCAACCTACTGGATAGCGAGTTTAGACCGATCGAGTATTGAGGATGTAGTGAGTTATGCCAAACAGCAATTAGATAGTGTGACACAAGAATGAATAAAACTTAAGGCATTATTTACCTTACTTAGCATATAAACCGCCACCAGCCGTTTAACCGAAATCTGCATTGAAAAAATTAAATTGTGTTGAATATATATTGTTGTTTAAATGGAAAATAGCGCTTAGAATCAAAACAGTGATAAATCGAAAGGACGATGTAAATGAAGATTGATTTTTTATTCTTGTGGGCTGAAGTCGGTGTTTATTATGAAATTACAAATACGGTTTTAAATCCGTTGGTAGAAAATCTCAATAAATTAAACAAAACGCTTCCACATTATGACAAATTGTTTAAAACAACAGATTATGATTTATTCTTTACTATCTCTGCCACGCAAGAAAACAAAAATTTAGTGTATGGCCCGTTAGCCTCGTCAAAACGAAAAGTGGTTCATTTTTCAATCTTTATACCTTACAAAACGTTTAGTTGCTATACGCAACAAATGTTTTATATGCTTGATACCATCGCAGAGGGAATTATTTTTGTATTTCATAAATATAAAGTGGAGCTTTCAGGAATAAAAGATGTGTTTGAAACATTAAAAACATTGATTGCAAAGGATCCAGAAAGATATCAAAAATGGCTAGAAGATCTCGGCGACTGATAACTTAAAAACTAATAGTGCATAAGGCGTTATTGCCTTAGATAAATTGCAAATGTAGCCAACCATTTGATAAAAGTTTTTATCGAAAAAAACAAAACTAATGCACAAAATAATACGAATATTGAAAGTGCTGTTTTAGAGAATATAAAAAATAGTAGATATAAGGAATATCCATGAAGCGTGAACCACTTTATCACCTGTATTATTCAGGAATAGACACTACCGATCTCGATCCCGAATGGGAGCATAAAAACAGAGAGCAATTTTGTCATTATTGCCATTTACTAAAATTACCTCACGGTGGCATGGATGTGATTACGGATGGGAAAATCAGGAAAAACCTAGATATGCCCGATGTAGGTGGTCTGCTGATACCTAGTATTATGTCGTTGCGCTTATTGAATTTGCTGGGTGAAGAGGCTGAAAAACATTTAAATATAGGTTCTATTTATAATAAAGTGGAAAGTGAGAAGCATAAACAGCCATTTGTAACTTTTATCAGTAAATATGATTACGTTGTACTGAGAGGTGAAAAACCATATATTTTTGATGGACAGCCTGTTCCTGAGAATGATCGTCTTTTTGTCTGCCCTGAATGCCATTTTCACTCAAGAAGAGAAAGAGCGCCGTGGTTTTTACTTGAGCACGAATATCCGAAGTATCCAATATGTTGTACGGAAATGGGTTTACTTTTATATGAGAGTATTTATGAAAGGCTGAAAACTATCAAATTAGTTGGGGTATGTGTAGAGAAAGTCAAGGTTAAATAGAAAGATACGTATTCTTGAAATCATAATAGCAGGTTTGTTGGTGCTGTTTTAGAGAATATAAAAAATGATAGATATAAGGAATATCCATGAAGCGTGAACCACTTTATCACCTGTATTATTCAGGGATGGGCACTGTTGATCTTGATCCCGAATGGGAGCATAAAAACAGAGAGCAATTTTGTCATTATTGCCATAAACTAAAATTACCTCACGGTGGCATGGATTTGATTACGGATGGGAAAATCAGGAAAAACCTAGATATGGCCATGGTAGGTGATCTGCTGATACCTAGTAGTATGTCGTTGCGCTTATTGAATTTGCTGGGTGAGGAGGCTGAGAAACATTTAAATATAGGTTCTATTTATAATAAAGTGGAAAGTGAAAAACATAAACAGCCATTTGTAACTTTTATCAGTAAATATGATTACATTGTTCTAAGAGGTGAAACGCCAAATATTTTTGATGGACAGCCTGTTCCAGAGAATGATCGTCTTTTTGTCTGCCCTGAATGTCATTTCCACTCAAGAAGAGAAAGAGCGCCGAGGTTTTTACTTGAGCACGAATATCCAAAATACCCAATATGCTGTACGACATTTGGTTTACTTTTATATGAAAGTATTTATGAAAGGCTGAAAAATATCAAATTAGTTGGGGTATGTGTAGAGAAAGTCAAGGTTAAATAGAAAGATACTGATTCTGTTGAAAACGCTTTCCAACAACAAAACCAGTAGAGACACTGTAAATTGATGAGCATTATACAAAAACAGGAAAAATTCCAGTTGGCAATCAAAACAGTGATAAATCGAAAGGACGATGTAATGAAAATTAATTTTCCATTTTTGTGGGCTGAAGTTGGCGTTTATTATGAAATTACAAATACGGTTTTTAATCCGTTGATAGAAAATCTCAATAAATTAAACAAAACGCTTCCACATTATGACAAATTATTTAAAACAACAGATTATGATTTATTCTTTACTATCTCTGCCACACTAGAAAACAAAGATTTAGTTTACGGCCCGTTAGCCTCGTCAAAACGAAAAGTGGTTAATTTCTCAATTTTTATACCTTATAAAACGTTTAATTGCTACACACAACAAATGTTTTATATGCTTGATACCATAGAAGAGGGAATTATTTTTGTATTTAATAAATATAAAGAGGATCTTTCAGGGATAAACGAAGTGTTTGAAAAATTAAAAACATTGATAGCCAAAGACCCAGAAAAATATCAAAAATGGTTAAAAGATGTAGATGAAAAAGATATAGATGAATGGTGACACAAGAGTGAATAAAACTTAAGCCATTATTTACCTTACTTAGCAGATAAATGCCACCAGCTGTTTAATCGAAATCTGCATTGAAAAAATTAAATTGTGTTGAATATATATTGTTGTTTAAATGGAAAATAGCGCTTAGAATCAAAACAGTGATAAATCGAAAGGACGATGTAAATGAAGATTTATTTTCCACAATTATACGCTGAAGTAGAAGCTAACTATGATATTACTAATACGGTTTTAAAGCCATTGAGAACAAATCTCAATAAATTAAACAAAACGCTTCCACATTATGACAAATTGTTTAAAACAACAGATTATGATTTATTCTTTACTATCTCTGCCACGCAAGAAAACAAAAATTTAGTTTATGGCCCGTTAGCCTCGTCAAAACGAAAAGAGGTGCTTTTCACAATTTTTATACCTTATAAAACGTTTAGTTGCTATACGCAACAAATGTTCTATATTCTTGATACCATAGCAGAGGGAATTATTTTTGTATTTAATAAATATAAAGTGGATCCTTCAGGGATAAATGAAGTGTTTGAAAAATTAAAAACACTGATAGCCAAAGATCCAGAAAGATATCAAAAATGGCTAAAAGATCTCGAGGACTGATAACTTAAAAACTAATAGTGCTTAAGGCGTTATTGCCTTAGATAGATTGCAAATGTAGTCAACCATTTGATAAAAGTTCTTATCGAAAAACACAAAACTAATGCACAAAATAATACGAATATTGAAAGTGCTGTTTTAGAGAATATAAAAAATGATAGATATAAGGAATATCCATGATGCGTGAACCACTTTATCACCTGTATTATTCAGGAATGGGCACTGTCGATCTCGATCCTGAATGGGAGCATAAAAACAGAGAGCAATTTTGTCATTATTGCAATAGACTAAAACTACCTCACGGTGGCATGGATGTGGTTACGGATGGGAAAATCAGGAAAAACCTAGATATGGCCGTGATAGATCATCTTCAGATACCTGATAGCATGTCGCTGCGCTTATTGAATTTGCTGGGTGAGGAGGCTGAAAAACATTTAAATATAGGTTTTATTTATAATAAAGTGGAAAGTGAAAAGCATAAACAGCCATTTATAACTTTTATTAGTAAATATGATTACATTGTACTGAGAGGTGAAAAACCATATATTTTTGATGGACAACCTATTCCTGAAAATGAGCGTCTTTTTGTCTGCCCTGAATGTCATTTTCACTCAAGAAGAGAACATGCGCCGTGGTTTTTACTTGAAAGCGAATATCCTAAGTATCCAATATGCTGTACGGAGTTTGGTTTACTTTTATATGAAAGTATTTATGAAAGGCTGAAAACTATCAAATTAGTTGGAGTATGTGTAGAGAAAGTCAAGGTTAAATAGCAAGATACGTATTCTATTGAAAACAGAATAGCATGCCGGAAAGATCTGATCATGGAACTAATATTGTTGGTGCTGTTATACAAAAACAGGAAAAATTCCAGTTTGCAATCAAAACAGTGATAAATCGAAAGGACGATGTAAATGAAGATTGATTTTTTATTCTTGTGGGCTGAAGTTGGCATTTATTATGAAATTACTAATACAGTTTTAAATCCGTGGAGAACAAATCTCAATAAATTAAACAAAACTCTACCACATTATGACAAATTGTTTAAAACAACAGATTATGAATTAGTATTTACCATATCTGCTACACAAGAACACAAAAATTTAGTCTACGGTCCTACAACATCGTCAAAAAATAAAGTGGTTTATTTCACAATTTTTATACCTTATAAAACGTTTAATTGCTACACACAACAAATGTTTTATATGCTTGATACCATAGAAGAGGGAATTATTTTTGTATTTAATAAATATAAAGTGGATCCTTCAGGGATAAACGAAGTGTTTGAAAAATTAAAAACATTGATAGCCAAAGACCCAGAAAAATATCAAAAATGGTTAAAAGATGTAGATGAAAAAGATATAGATG
>NZ_LZGO01000022.1:0-13733 GCF_001690235.1 Gilliamella sp. wkB292 | reverse complement strand
ACGGCAATAGCCAGTCCGGTGGCCAGTTGGGCGAGTGCACTGATGTTTTGTTTTTCTGCTTCGGTTAATTCGTTGTCGTTCTTATCCCCATAGAATGTTTTTCGAATGACTTGTGCTGCCAGTTCATCGGTCACCACACTCACTACGGCAAACACCCAGTTCTATATCTAAAAGGTAATTGGCTAGAACAAACTGGTTTTACAACCGGACAAAGCGTCACCATTACCACTACCACTAAAAAAGGTAAGTTAATTGTCAAGTTTGCGAAGTAGATCGCATTGTTGGTAAATGATTAGTTCTGTTCTGCGATAGAGATCGCAGAACTAGGAATAGATCTCCTTATTGTCCAAAGTTTTTCCAAGCAATGGCATGTTTTTTTGATTCCGTTCCTAAATGACTTTCAATTTTATTCCATAATTCAGGATTACCATCAGATACATTTACTAACGCTTCAACTAACCCTGTTGCTACTGCTGTTGCCAAATATTCATTATCAGAATTTATTCCGGACTCTATATGAGAAAATATTTCAATTTGTTTTTTATAATCAAATAAAAATACGTTATTTGCTATAACTTTTCCTATTTTAGAAAAAAGGAATATATATGGAGGATCTTCATCATTCTCCCATTCATGATCAAATTCATTTAATAAAATTTGTATTTCATCGGATAATACAAAAAAAAGACTAAGATATTCTTTAAGATTTTTGTTCACTATTTCCCCCTAAGAGCATTTTGTAAATCTCTCAATACATTTTCAGCCGCAGCCCTATCAGCAGAAGATGCTGTCGGATTACGTTTTAGCCAAGATTCTAATGCTTTTACATAGTTTTTCGCTTTCTCTAAGTGTAATTTTCCACCTACATTTTGACCTGTTGCGGCTTCATATCTCACCGCATCAGCAGTGCTACCACTTCCTATTTTTGCATTAGGTCGATATAAATCATCCATAATATTTTTAAGTTCAGAATCTTTTACATCTGGTTTTTCCATTTTAGCACGTAATTCATCCTTATAATCTTCATGCTGTATCCGATCTCTAGGATCTCTATTGCTCTTAGAACTATCCTTTTCTTGATCTTTCTTATCATCATCGTCACTATTATTGTCATCATCAGGCGGTAATCCCGGATCGCCGCCTACCGCAACACTCCCTGAACCAGTGACTGGATTATTAATTTCTGGTTCATTATTTGATGAGCCATCATCTTTTATAAGAGCACCATCTCTTCCCGTCGTCAACCATTCATTAAATGAATCTTTAACACCATCTAATGCACCTGTTTCTTCTGCTAAAATTGCACTTCCTACCAGTGCCCCACCAACAATTGCACCGCCACCACCCGTCATTGTCATCTCACCCGGGCGTAATTTGCAGGTGGCTTCAACACACAAATAGTTATTCTCAACCGCATTTTTACCGGCAGCAATAGCAGTGCCTGCATCACCCACATCTCCCCCTGCAACGGCAATAGCCAGTCCGGTGGCCAGTTGGGCGAGTGCACTGATGTTTTGTTTTTCTGCTTCGGTTAATTCGTTGTCGTTCTTATCCCCATAGAATGTTTTTCGAATGACTTGTGCTGCCAGTTCACCCCCAACTGCGCCCAGACCACCCGATAATCCTGAGTTGCCTTGTAGCTCCGCAACCACGGCGCCTAAAATCGCATGAGTAACTAAGTTTCCGGCAACATTATCGGTTACCCAGTTGCCATTTTCATCTTTATGGCCGGTATGCTTTTTGATTTGCTCTGCCAGCCAAGGAGCACTGGCGCCAGCTAGTCCACCGGTAATATCACCCGAAATAATGCCTGTCACAATGGCAACTGCACTATCTATCCCTTTGCTAACATCGCCCCCCATTGTGCCCAGGTTTTTACCATTTTTTAGGTTGGATGCTAATTGCGTATCAACCGCTGAGTAATACCAGTAATCTTTATTATCTTCATAATACTTTTCAAACGATATTTTTGCTTTTTCGTCATCAGTTAACTTTTCATACGCTTTTGCTGCCTCAAGCCTTGATAACGCATCCTTATTTTTATCTACATCATTTTGCGCTTGTATGCGGTCATATTTATTCACCACATCTTTTGTTTGTTGGGCAATATCTTTAATTAACTCTACCGTTTCTATCTTATCAAGCTCTTTTTGCTTATCAAATATCTGTTTCAGCGGATTATTGGCACTTTCCGTATCCCGACTTAATTCATTGATATCCTGTTTTTGCTCGTCTTGATTACGGATGATTAACTGTCCCTTTTCCACCGCTGATTTGGTGGTACTCGAGTCTTTATCACTGTTTTGATACGCCGTTGGGACGCCAGGTCCTCCCGTACCGCCACTTATCGATACCTGGGTCACCTTAAAGTCCGCTTTGTTTTCGATATCACTAAAACTGATTGTGCCGGTATCTAACCGGTTTTTTGATTTATCCGCAGTGGAGGCTAGGTGATTTTATACCATCGGCTACGTGCCGTAAGGCATAAAACCTAACCCCAGACCACAGCTGATTATTAAAGGTAGATGGCTGGAGCAATTTGGTTTTTATGTCGGCTGCCCTGTTGTCATTAAGATTGAACAGGGCAAGTTAGTGATAGAGATTGATTTACAAGTTTGAAGAACTGCAATAAAAATCCCTATTAGTGAGCAGGAATATTTTAATTTTAATTTGATTTTTATATTGTTTAAGTAGGTTGATAACGTTCATCTTTAACAATATAAGGTTCTGCTATTTCATTCCATACTACCTGAGTTATTTTTTGTCATTCGATTCGTTGTTTTATAAAAAGTGATTTATATCATTCATTCTTTCCACATCTTCTTTTAAAACATTTTTTGCTGTATCACTCAATACTCCTGACGTTTTTTCTGCAAAATATTCAAGTAATCCAAATGTTTCTTTTGTGATAGACCCCTTGACCTCATGACCAACTAATACTCCTAAAGCATCAATTAAAGACGGAGTCGGACTTAACTTTAATTCTTTAACGATCTTTTCTTCTGCTTTATCAGGGGTAATTCTATACAAAGCTATACAGGCTGCATAAATAAAATCTATTGCGTCCACTTCTTCATGGATTTCTATGTGTGAATATCTTATTACATTAAGTAAACCCAAAATAATTAATTGCTTTTCTTCAGATGAAAATTTTCCATCTTTATATGCTCCCCATTCAGTTGAATTAAATTGTGGAGATTTTAAAAAAAATAATGCGCATAGTCCTACTAATATGTAGCCGATATCTTTTCTTTCTGGACATATATTAAAAATTTGCCTCAAGGACAAATTTGGCATATTCGCTAGGGAATGGAGAATAATATCGACTTCAGTAATTGCCCCAGGCTTTGAAAGATCTATTTTTTTTAACTCATTAATCATAATCAATTGATAACCTCGCTAGTTGATTTACTTTTAATATTCATATTTGACAAATGTGATTCTAATTTCTTTAACGCATCACTTGATTGTGCACGATAGCGACCTGACTGATTATTTATTAATAAAGTTCCATCGGAATTCATTTTTAGCTCTCCAGCACCTTTTACTGGCTCACCACCGCTGAGTTGAGTATGTTTTACTCCTGTTCGTCCAGCGCTACCTCTAGGTGCTATTTGTATATTATTATTTGCATCTATAATATAAATATATACTTCTTCTTTATTTAGCTTTGTTATACTTGTTTTATCTAAAACAAATTGACCTGGTGCCGGGTCTATTTTATCTATTGAACGAGGCTTGACTAAAGGTAATTCCTCAAATGATCTATTCGTCCCCTTTCCAGCATTAATTTGTTTAATGATAGTATTATTTGCTCTATCATAAACAATTTTATAAGCCCCGTTTTCACTAAGAGTCGTTCTTATTTCATTTAATAGGGCTGATGGATTTTCTATTAGGTTATTTTTATATAATTCCATTATTGCGGCAAGGTCATTTAATTCAGCCTTACTTAATGAATTAGCAAATACGCTAGCAGTCATCCCCAAACCTGCCGCTGGATTACCTTCAAATCCAACCGTTTCGATTAACCACGTTGCTACATTATTAGCACACAAGATTGGATTTGCTGAACAAGAAACAATTGCAGGACCAACTATATCAATGGCAATAGGGGCCGCTATCACTCCGCCTACCACAATCGCAATTGGTGTGCCGTACTCAAACATCGTTTCGTTATAACCTTTTATCCCTTCATCGATAACCTTATCTTCACAAGCTTTATCACCGTTACATCCAGCCTTCGCTGCATTTACAATGACTAGACCAAAATCTAGATAGTTATTCTCAGCCGAGTTCTTACCCGCAGCAATAGCAGTGCCAGCATCACCCACATCTCCCCCAGCAACGGCAACAGCCAGTCCAGTGGCAAGTTGGGCGAGTGCACTGATGTTTTGTTTTTCTGCTTCGGTTAATTCGTTGTCGTTTTTATCCCCATAGAATGTTTTTCGAATGACTTGCGCTGCCAGTTCACCTCCAACTGCGCCCAGACCACCCGATAATCCTGAGTTGCCTTGTAGCTCCGCAACCACAGCGCCTAAAATCGCATGAGTAATTAAGTTTCCGGCAACATTATCAGTGACCCAGTTGCCATTTTCATCCATATGGCCGGTATGCTTTTTGATTTGCTCTGCCAGCCAAGGAGCACTGGCGCCAGCTAGTCCTCCGGTAATATCACCCGAAATAATGCCTGTCACAATGGCAACTGCACTATCTATCCCTTTGCTAACATCGCCCCCCATTGTGCCCAGGTTTTTACCATTTTTTAGGTTGGATGCTAATTGCGTATCAACCGCTGAGTAATACCAGTAATCTTTATTATCTTCATAATACTTTTCAAACGATATTTTTGCTTTTTCGTCATCAGTTAACTTTTCATACGCTTTTGCGGCCTCAAGCCTTGATAACGCATCCTTATTTTTATCTACATCATTTTGCGCTTGTATGCGGTCATATTTATTCACCACATCTTTTGTTTGTTGGGCAATATCTTTAATTAACTCTACCGTTTCTATCTTATCAAGCTCTTTTTGCTTATCAAATATCTGTTTCAGTGGATTATTGGCACTTTCCGTATCCCGACTTAATTCATTGATATCCTGTTTTTGCTCGTCTTGATTACGGATGATTAACTGTCCCTTTTCTACTGCTGATTTGGTGGTACTTGAGTCTTTATCACTGTTTTGATACGCCGTTGGGACGCCAGGTCCTCCCGTACCGCCACTTATCGATACCTGGGTCACCTTAAAGTCCGCTTTGTTTTCTATATCACTAAAACTGATTGTGCCCGTATCAAGTTTATTTTTATTTGTATCTACAGCCTCCGATGCAATGACCGCTCCTTTTAAGTCGGTGTTATTACCCACATAAATATCATAGCCACCTTTGCCAGCAAAAATCCCCGACTGGTCTGTCACACTTGCCCATTTACTGTCAATATTGGTTGCTGATATCGAACCATTGGCACTAAATCCTGAGCCTGCCGTGCCACTGACCGAGGCACTGATTTTTTCGTAGTCATAATCATCCGTATCTTGCAGGGATTGAATGTTAAGGTTGTTGCCCACATTCATCTTCACCGTATCGCCTTTTAGCTGACCGCCAATGATATTAACATCATTACCTGTTTTAATATTTAACTTGTTTTTGGCGTCTATTACACTTTCTGTCCAAGCACTACCGTCAGCATTCTCTCGCTCCCGACTAAAATTGGCATTACCTTTAAAACGCAAACCACTTTCATCGCCGCCGACTTGGAATTGAATACCCACACCCCCACCATAGCTTTTTTCATCACTATCGCTATGTTGTGTATTGACTGCACCAATTACATTTAAATCTCGGTTGGCAGTCAGATTAATATCATTGCCAGCTTTAATGTCACTACCTTTTATCGAGATGTCACCACCTTGATGTTGTTCATCACCAGTAGCAATAATATTGATATTGCGACCAGCAGATACACCACTACTTATTACGCTATGTTGTTCTTGGTTGACTTCCCGCTCCGTGCGTTGTGTTCCTAACATAGCACTGACACCAATAGATGCTTGGCTTTGTCCTTCTTGATTTTTTAGCTGTAAATCTTCTACTGCGCCAACAGCAGATAATCCTGATTTAATTGACTGTAAGGCTAATAACCTGTCATTGCCTTTTTCTTTTGCCCGTTCAACCGCTTTAGCTGCTTCATACATATCTGCCGCCGTACCAGTTAGTGCAACGGTCAATCCTGATTTTTCATAACTGTATTCTTCTTTATACGTTGTTTTTGCATCTAAACTGTTAATATCAATATTTTGTGCAATTAAGTTGGCATCTTTTTGTGCAATAATATCACTGCCTTCAACGTCAATATTTTTGCCTGCATGAATATTGACACTGCCGTCGGTACTGCCAACGACACTACCGACATAAGCTTGTTCGGTATCGGTTTGTTTTAATGACTCTTTCTCTTTACCAACGGTAACACCAATACCACCACCGCTCATTAACCCTGATTTTTTCTTAATGGTTTGTTCTTGTTTGTAATATGACTCTTCTGCGGCATTAACCGTAATATCTTTATCGGCATAGAGATTAACATCATGGGTACCAACTACCTGACTACCGGTTACGGTTAAATTATTGCCAGCATCAATGGTTATACTGTTAGCTGATAGTGAGCTGCCTTTTTGCGTTGTGTTATCTATTTCTGTATGTTCGGTAATCGATTGTTTATTGAGTAAGCCTTTAGACGTCGATTTATGATGCTCGGAGAGGTTTAACCGCTCTTGGTCACTGCTAATATCAATATCATGCTGCGCAAGTAAGTTTAATGATTGATTGCTTGCGATATCCGCCGATTTCATGCGAATATCATTACCCGCTATTAAGTTCAAGTTACCCTGGGTAAAAATTTCGCTACCGACAATATTCTCAATATCAACTTTGCGGTAGTTGTTTTTATTCCAAAATGCTTCTTGCTTACTTTCTGTTTTTAAGGTTGATAAATTAATATCGTGACCGGCAATAAGATTGGTTTTTCCATCTTCTCCGCCATTAGTGAGTAACGCTGCACCCAGATTGATATCATGCCCCGCTTTTAGGCTAATATCACCATCTTTGACATTAATGCTCGAGACTTGATCAATAACGGTATTAATACTTTTGTTTTTCTCATAATAAGATGCTGTCGTTGATGTAGTACTGTTTAAATTAATATCATTGTTGGCTGATAGATAAACTAATTTATCAGCATTAAATTTACCATTGCTATTTATACTATCTTTGGCATTAATTACGATTGAATTAGCATCAATCGTACCGCGATTATTGACGTTGTTCGCTGCTATCGCCACGCGATTTTTACCTAAAATTAGGCCTGATGAATTAACATCATCTGTTGCATACACAGTCACATTTTTCCCAGCTAACAGTGCACCGTCAGCATTCACTCGTGCGTGATTAACCAAATAAACTTGAGGCACCAGTACCGTTATTGCTTGACCATCAACAATGACGGTTTTACTTTCCATCCAAACCATATCGGTAGTGAGTAGTCGCATTTGGTCAGCGGAAAGTGAGGCGCCAATTGGTAATCCATAGTGCTCAGCAAACGCAATACCTGCGTCCATTAGTGCTTTATACTGTTCAAGATCACTTGAATAGTCACCTAAATATCGCTGACCGGTTAACGTCACAATTTGTTCACGAATGAGCTGTTGTTCATAGTAGCCATCACCCAGCCGTTTTTGGATGTTATTGGGGTCAACTCGCAGGCGATTAAGCATATAGTCTGAACTTAACCATTTTTTGCGATTGGTAAAGCGAGAGTCCGTTTCAATTAAATAGTTCGACTCTGGACTTTTATTGACAATATAAATACTGTTTTTAGGTAGGCTGGTATTTGGTTCGGTATAACTGATCGATTCGGTATATTGTTGTTTATTCACCGAGTCAATAGATGGGTGTTGATTGACGTTATTATCAATAACGGATGTATTTTGGTTATCAACTTTTTCGGTTTTAATTGTTGTTTTGCCTTGGGATAAGTCAGTAATGGGCTTAGCCTCAGCAATGGTTATGTCACCTTTTTCTTTACCTTTAGCGATAAGTGAATCAGATAAACCATCGAGCTGTTGATCAGCTTTAACATCTTTATTTATGGTCTGGATAGCTTGCCCTGCTGCAACATGAATAGTTTCACGCTCGGTTGGGGTAAGCTTGCTGTTATTGATATTAGTATGATCTTCCATTTTAGCGTGTTGAAGATCAATAGTAGTTATCGATTGGTTAAAATATTTTGATTCATCTTCCCCTTTCGTGTATACGGCTTTACCGTTGTGATTATTTTTATTTCGGTAATGCCAAATTTGTGTTCCGATATCGGTAATCGTTCGTTTACCTTTCAGTGAATAATTGTTGAGCGTATCGGTTGTAACCAATAAATTATTGCCTGCCAATATTTTACTATTATCATTTTCAACATGATGAGCTTGAATAATCAGATCATTGCCAGCAATAATTTCTGCAGGCTCACTCACTTTAATTTTTGTTTCATAGATATTTTTTGTATATCGATATTCGTGATATTTATGCGTGCTACCAAATTCACCCTTATTAGAATGTAATACGGGATATCGATGGCGTTTTTTAGGGCTCGTTCTAATGGTGACTTCTTCCGGTTTAAAACGCCTTGCATCACCCATAGGGGAATATTCGGTAATCGGTTGGCTACTAATTAACACGTCTTCTGTTTCAATATGATCATTAACATTGTTAATTTGACTAACATTTAATCGCATGTTGTTAGTACTTTCGATTCGTGCCGAATGATTATTTAATGTTTTACCATTGATTTGCATATCACCTAAACTTAAAAGCAAGGCATGATTAGCATTATTAACTGAGTTCACATCAAAAAGCAGGGATTGTCTTGCGGCAATCGTTGGGGTAATTGGGCTGTTTAATGCAGCAGCTTTATTATTCACTTCATTTGCTTTGATATGAATGGTATCACCATATAGGCGTGCTGCATCAAGGTTATCAAATTGTTGTGTTAAATCAATGTTAACATCTTCACCATCAATTAAACCTTGATTAACAAAGCTGTTGCCATTAATGTCAATTTTTTCCGATTCAATAATGCCATTTTGTGTGTTTTTGCCAATATCACTCGTCAGTGTGACGCTTTGGCCAGAAGAGATTTTACCCTGGTTATTAATTTGATTGGCTTTAATTGATATTTGATTGTTGGCAATCAAACTTTTTATATTATTAAAACCATTCATCAAATTTAAAATGATACTATTTTCAGCACGCAGCTCTCCATCGCCGGTTAATTGATTAGCAACAATGGCAATATCTTTTGCTAATAAATAGGCTTGACTATTGATTACATTGTTTGCCTGGATATTTAATATATTTTTAGCAATGAAATTAGCCAATTGGTTATCAAGTGCCTGACTTTCTAACTCAATTTGATCCGCATTAAGTATTGCATGATAATTAATTACATCATTTGCAATTATTTTTAGTAAACTGGCTGTTTCCAGTTTGGATTCACTATTGTTAATCGTATCAGCTTTTATGAAAATGCCTTGATTAGCCATTAATGTTGAATGTTGGTTATCGATGGCGCCTTGCGTTTGCAATTTTATTTGTTGCAAGGCTGTCAACTGCGCTGAGTTATTTATTAAATTATTCTCAGCATTTAGAATAATATTCCCTACGCTCAGCAGTTTAGCCTCATTATTATTCATTGTTTTTGCATTAAGCGCTAAATCACCTTTAGCTTGTATATCCGCAGATTGATTATTGATCTCATTGGATTGAATATTTAAATCACTTTCTGCAATTAATTGCGCTCGATGATTATTAACACTATTGGATGTAATTGATAAAAGACCTTTACTACTTAATTCTGCTGCCTCATTATCTAAATCGTTCGCATGAATAATAAGACCATTTCGACCTGCGACTAATGTCGCTTTTTCATTGTTAATATTACCGTTAACATTGATTTGCATGCCACCTTTAGCTTGCAAGGCAGCATCTTGGTTGTTAAGGTTGGAACCATTAATTTTAATAGTGTTATCCGCTAACCATAACGCCTGTTGATTGTTTATCTCGTCACTCTTTACAATGATATTTTGTTTGGCAGATAATGTTGCTTGTTGGTTATTGGTATTCGCTGCATCAATTTCTATTGAATCATTTGAAATCAACGTTGCTGTTTGATTATTAAGTTGATTTGTTTGAATGTGAATGGCTTTATCGGCATTGAAATAAGCTAATTGATTAGACAGTTCGTTTACGTAAAACGAAATTTCACCGCCAGCAATTAAGGTCGCATTATCATTATTGATTCGATTTGTTTTGATTGAAATATCACTATTCGTTTTAATTATTGCTTTTTGATTATTTATGTCTTCACTTTCAACAGTTATTTTATTTAGACTCACCCATTTGGATAATGAGCTGTCGATTTTTTTTGCTTTGATATTCAGCGAGTCATCTGTCTTTAACGTCGCGGATTGACTATTTAATTCATTTGCATTAAGTGTGATAGATTTGCTGGCTGCCAATAGATTATTGTAATTATTAATCACATTGGCATTCATCTCCATTTGTCCTTGAGCTCGAATGTCTGCCTGCTGATTGTTTAATAAATCCTTCGCATCAAATACCACATTACCCACTGCTATCATCGTCGATTGTTGGTTGTTAATGTTTGTTGCTTGCATGACAAGATCATGTGCAGATTTAATTTTTGCATTGTTATTATCAATCTGCTGCGCTGCAAGTTTAAGTTGTGCACCTGCAATAAGGGTGGCATGACTATTATCCATACTCTCCGTTGCAACCATTAACAGTGCTTTAGCAGCTTGTAGAGCAATATCACGATTATTCAGCGTGTTAGCATGGATATCTATTGAATCTTGACCTATAATTTGTGCGTTCTGGTTATTAATTTTATCCGCTAAAATCTGAATATTTGCTAATGCATTAATCAGCGCATTTTGGTTGTTAATGATGTTTGAATTTAACGTTATTGCACCATAGCTGAGTAATTGGCTATTGATATTGTTTAAATTAAGCGTCTTAAATAAAATGTTTTTATAACTTGATATAGATGAATTTTGATTGTTGAATATTTGTGTGTTGACTGTTGTCTTGCCTTCACTGATCCATTTCGAATCATTATTGTCTAATTGTGAAACCGCAGTGATAGCTATATCATCTTTAGCACTTAAAGTTGCAGTATTTAATTTGATATTATCAGCATTGATACTTACCTGTTTTTCACTAATAATTAATCCATTTGTAACATCAATATTGTTATCTGCGTTAAGTTCAATACCTTGTTTTCCTTTAATTTTTACTTGTTGGGCATCAATCGTATGGCTATTGATATCAATATTACCATTACTCGCAATTAATCCTTGATTGGCGAATAATTGTTGGGCAGTAATCATGATACGATCACTTGCATTAAGCTCAGCATTATTATTGTTAATACTTTCACCATTGAGCTCTAAACTTGCATTAGTGAGTAATAGTGCAGAAGCATTATTGATGTTATTGGCATAAATTGATATTAATTTAGCTGCCTGAATATTAGCTTGCTCATTATTAATATCCTTACCATGAAGGCTAAGTTTACCGGTTGTGATAATGTTTGTATTGCTATTATTAATTGATGACGAGTTCATATTTACATCATCAACAGCAATCAACTTGGCTGACTCATTATTTAATTGCGTTGAATTAATAGACAAATACCCATTTGTTTTTAATTCTGCTGATTGATTATCTACTTGTTGTCCATCAATAAAAATACCGTTTAATGCGGTCAGTTTTGCATATTGATTGAAGAATTGTTGCACATTGATTTTGATAGCATTTTCGGAAATGAATGTAGCGGCATTGTTATCAACATATTTACTCGCTATATTGATAGTCCCCTTGGCACTTAAACTCGCATGTTGATTATTCACTTTATTTGTTGCATTAATCGTGAGTGAATCTTCTGTTAATAACTGAGATTGTTGATTATCAAAAAATACGCTATCAATGTTGAGATATTTTTTCGACTGTAATATTGACTGGCGGTTTGCTAAGGTATCGGCTTTTATTTGTAGCTGATCATTACTGACTAAAAGTGAATCATTATTAGTGATATCTTGACTTTGTAAGTGAATTTCACCTTCAGCCAACAGCGTTGCATGGTCATTATCAATAGCATACTGCGCATTAAAATAAATGCCTTTACCCGCATTTAGCTTTGATTGCGCATTATTAATTTTATCAGCACTAAATGTGATATCGTCATTCGCTAATATTGTCGATTGTTGATTGTCAATTAACTTCGCCTTTGCCACATAACGGGTTTGGGTTTTCGCTTGTATATTACGACTATCAATGGAATAAGTTGCATGCAAATTAATATCTTGTTCACTGTTTATTTTTGCATGACTAATATTAATGTTTTCAGCTGAAAAAGTGACTGTTTGTGCAACATTTTGACTATTTGTTAAATCAACACTTTTTTGCGCATCAATTTTAATGCGTTGACCGGCTAGGTTTTTACCTGTTAGTGATATATTTTCAGCCTGTGCAATAATATCACTTTTTTGTGTTAATTTACCTTCTTCATCAATACCTGCTGCAAGCAAACTTGTTGATGTGCTATTAATGGTTTTAGATTTAAGGTCGACATTTTTTTTAGCGACAATATTTCCTTCGTTAACTATCGCGCCTTGACTGGTGAGTTGAATGGATTGTCGACTATTAATTTGTTTTTGATTAATAATATCATTTTGACTGGTGAGATTAATACTTTGTTGAGCCTGAATTGCGCCTTGATTGGTGATTTTACCATCGGCACTGATAACGATACTGCCGGCACTGGCACCCAGTTCACCCGCATTATGCACACCCACCCCTTTTTCGGTACCAATCATACGAATACTATTAGCATACATTCCACCAAGCTGTGAAACATCAATCGAAACTTCCGGTTTATTGTCAGTAGCGTTATCTAGTGGGGTGATAGTTTGTGTATCGTAACTGACCTGATTACGACCGGTGATTACATTCGCTTCATTGGCCCATATTGCCGAGTTAATCGATACCGTACGTGCTATCAAATCAGTATAGTTTTGCCCGGAACTGTCAAGCCCTTTACCGGTTACGGTAATGTGTCCTTGTTCAACCTGGTAACCATTTATTTCACCATTATTGATAATGGGTTTACCGGTGGTGAGGGTCCCTCGACTGGCATTAATAAAACCACAACCATTACAGGTGATGCCGGAAGGGTTAGCAATAATAACCTCCGCTTTTTGACCGGCAACTTCAACCACCCCGTTTAATTGGCTGGGATTACGTGAATTGACTTCGTTTAATATGATTTTTGCCGGCCCGGTTTTATTTAATAGTTCATTACCTTGTACATAACCCGCAATTTGTGTTTGGCTGATTTTACTGCTGTTATTTAATATCGCACCTTGCTGTGATACATCAAATTGTTTGTATTTGTTATGCGATACCCCTTTATTGTTCGGGGTTTGAATGTTGACTTGTGTCACGCCATTCGCCGTTGATATCACTATCGGTTGTTGGTTGCGGCCAGCTTGGTTATCCGCCACTATTTGACTGCCATAAACCGGCGAAGTCAGCGTGACAAAACCCAGCGAAATAGATACGAATAAGCTTATCGGTTTGAGCGTTGCAAAAATAGATTCAATCGC
>NZ_LZGO01000021.1:0-7655 GCF_001690235.1 Gilliamella sp. wkB292 | reverse complement strand
TCGTATATTGCCTCCAAACCTAACGCTTTTACCACTGTGCGTAGCTATTTCCATAAGTCCTTTTTCACCTTTAGATAATATAATAGTTAATTTTGTTTGATTTGAATTTATCTATTAGTTTATTAAACCCTGCTCTCGTAATTTAGCGAGAACTTCACGCCCTTTTTCAGAAAGTTCCATTTTTTTTAAATAAATAGCCAGCCTGTTTTCAGGAATTATTGAAATTCGTTTAGGATATTCTATAAAAGAATCTAAGCTATCATCTGGAAAGGGAATGTTAGGGTTATTGTAATCATCTTCATCTGGATCATAGTCATCTTCAACTTCTGTTCTTGTTATCATCGCTAATAAGGCATCAATGTCGTTGGCGACCAATTTTAAGTTTGTATCCTGTTCTAAATAGCCCCCTTTCATATCAAAATATAGATCATTAACTTCGTGATCCCAGTGATAAATTTTACCCTTCGGGCTTAAACAAAGTAGGTCACCATAATTAAGGCTAGCTATTGCTAAATAATTTTCTGGAATGCGATCTAAATAGCTGTCATTGATTGCCAGTAAATCTTCTGTATCTTTTTTTGAAAAACCAAAAATAACCTCTAAGGGTAACGCTTCGCCATCGCAATCGATACAATAGTCTATTTCAGCTTCATCATCTAAAATAATCACATTATATCGTTTTAGAAATTCGATATAGGCATGATTTATTTTGGTATTTAAATTTAACTTTGTAATACATTTATCAATATCTTTGGGTATACGATATTTTGATTTAAACATGCTTATTCCTTACATAATCAAATTGATACATTATTTTTATAATAAAAGCTTTTTTATTTTGTATTGATAAAATATCATACTTAATTATTAAACGCCATTACGATTCAACTCATTAATTTAAATAAAGATTTAAGTTGATAAACTATTATTTCAAACTGGTTATGTCGATGATTGATAGCAAAAGCCACTCAAGATATAGGGAGAACATAAAAGTGTAGTAAAGCGCTATAAATTCTCAAAATTATCAGTCCTCGAGATCTTTTAACCATTTTTGATATCTTTCTGGATCCTTTGCAATCAATGTTTTTAATGTTTCAAACACTTCGTTTATCCCTGAAGGATCCACTTTATATTTATTAAATACAAAAATCATTCCCTCTGCGATGGTATCAAGAATGTAATACATTTGTTGCGTATAGCAACTAAACGTTTTATAAGGTATAAAAATTGTGAAATAAACCACTTTGTTTTTTGACGATGTTGTAGGACCGTAGACTAAATTTTTGTGTTCTTGTGTGGCTGATATGGTAAATACTAATTCATAATCTGTTGTTTTAAATAATTTATCATAATGTGGAAGCGTTTTGTTTAATTTATTGAGATTTTCTATCAACGGATTTAAAACTGCATCAGTAATTTCATAGCAAACGCCAACTTCAGCGTATAATTGTAAAAAATCAATTTTCATTTACATTGTCCTTTCGGTTTATCACTGTTTTGATTGCCAACTGGAATTCTTCCTGTTTTTGTATAATGCTCATCAATTTTCACTGTCTCTACTGGTTTTGTTGTTGGAAAGCGTTTTCAACAGAATCAGTATATTGCTATTTAACTTTGACTTTCTCTACACATACTCCAACTAATTTGATATTTTTTATCCTTTCATAAATACTTTCATATAAAAGTAAACCCAAGTCCGTACAGCATATTGGGTATGGTGGATATTCGCTTTCAAGTAAAAACCACGGCGCTCTTTCTCTTCTTGAGTGAAAATGGCAGTCAGGACAGACAAAAAGACGCTCATTTTCAGGAATAGGTTGTCCATCAAAAAGATATGGTTTTTCACCTCTAAGAACAACGTAATCATATTTACTAATAAAAGTTATAAATGGCTGTTTATGCTTTTCACTTTCCACTTTATTATAAATAGAACCTATATTTAAATGTTTTTCAGCATCTTCACCCAGCAAACTAAATAAGCGCAGCGACATAATACTAGGTATCAGAAGACGACCTACCATGGGCATATCTAGATTTTTCCTGATTTTCCCATCCGTAATCACATCCATACCACCGTGAGGTAGTTTTACTCTATGGCAATAATGACAAAATTGCTCTTTGTTTTTACGCTTCCATTCGGGAACGATATCGACAGTGTCCATTCCTGAATAATACAGGTGATAAAGTTGTTCACGCTTCATGGATATACCTCATATCTATTATTAATTATATTTTTCTTCAATATTTGTTAGGCAATCTACATCAGTTTCCTAGCGGCATCAAGAACTGCATCAAAAGACGGTTGCTAGCTTTGCCCAGTCGATGTTTTCGATACGGCTTCGATTAGGCGGTGTTAGACGTCATAATCTAATACAGGGTGCCGTTGGAAGTCTCATTCTAGGTGTTACAATAACGTCAAGATTTGTGCTAATCAATCTAGAGTAGGTTAATTTTTTGAGATAAATTACATTATTATTTTAAATAAATATTATTTTTCTTTTGGTTCCCAAAAAGAATCATCAGAAACAAAAATCTCATTCAGTTTTAAATCTAAAGGAATAGATTCAATATAATCAGCCATTTCATCATACGGTGAAGGAAGTGTAAAAGACATACCGTAATCTTCGTCAACAATAAGCGTACCATTTAGAATGCGCTGACTTTTTGTTAACAAGATAAGTTCTTTCATCGTAATTCCCGCATACAATTTTTTCTTATATTTCCCTTGATAATGTTCATTACATCCTACAGCAATAATTCCACCTTCAGAATTAGTAGAAATTATTATTGTCCCAGCCTCTAAAAAATATGCATACATTTTTTCATTGAAAGGGTAAGGGGTCATATATTCTTTTACTTCGACCGTAAAATTTTTGTATATTTCATCTAAATAAAAATCTATATGGCGTTCCAATTCAATATTCCCTAAAGATTTATAGCTAACTATATCTGCATTAAAATCAATCATTTTCCATTTTCCATTCATAAGCATTCCGTCAATATAGACAGGTGAATCTTGAATACGATCATAGTTTTTAAATTCCCCATGGCCAATTCTGCCTAAAACCTCATCTAGCCCTTTGCTTGTTGATTTATAGACTTTCCAATAATCATTACTGTGTATATTAGGTTGAGATGTAGAACCACCTGTATGATAATCCGATTTATATGTTGTACCAGATTTAGTTGTTTTAACATAAACAGTATATTGAATAGCGTTCGGATTTTTTGCTTATGATTTTGTTACCTTTCTCCCTTTCGATATCAAGTAATCATAAATTTCTTCTGGCTTTTTACTTGTCAAACGATTTAACCAACGTTTAGTTACGCTGTTTTTACGTTTGAATCCTTTGGAAGGTTTACAGCTCCAGCCCTTAGGTTCGATCCACATCAACCCATTAGGCGCATACTGATAAAATTAAACTCACCCAAGACCCCAATCGGATCCGGCTGCGTAAATCTACCTATATCTGAGTCATAATACCTGAAAGTATTGTAATGGAAGCCCGTTTTTCTGTCTAAATACTGTCCCAATACCTTAGGTTCTGTTGTATCTGGCTATGTTCGATTTCTTGTATCGGTCTACCCCACAGCTGATAGCTACATGCTTATAAAATTTTGCGACATTTAACTGCCAGCTATAAATATTTAAATTCATATCAAATTTTTAATCAGTGAAAATAGTTATGTTAAAATCCATTTTTCCTACAGCATAGGTATATTATCTAGTCTATATAATACTTTAAAAAATACCTGTTAATTTTTTTCTTGATATTTTTAAATCTTTAGCAATAATCTCAACATAAAATGAATCACTTTGGATAATGTAATGATAATATTCTCCAATATCATATTTATCCCACTCAGGAAAAAAAGAACTTCTTTCTATCTTCAATTTTTCTAGCCAGGATGAATCTTTGACAATCCAATAGCAAGCACGGAAATCATCGTCTTCACGAGGAATATAATAACTTAAATTTTTATTACGTTCGTATCTCATGGCCCAAACATAAGAAAAATCGAATATACCAGTAAATACAGAATATTTAGCAGAAGAATTCCATATTTTAAAAAAAGCAGTTAATGAATCTCCTTTTGACTTCAAAACAATATCATCATTTGGAGCCTGCCAATAAGGTAGCTCTATTGCATATGCCATATCTTTCTTCATAATATTTATCTTTCATTTGCAAATTGAAGTTTTACCTTTCCTTTTTAGGTAAAGCATTTTTTTAAGTTTACAGTTGCAATCTTTCAAATCAACAATATTTGTTTGAAAGATTAATTTTATTGGTTAAGTTTTATTTTTCCGTAGTTATTCCTCCACGGTTCAATCCACATCAGTGAGTTAGGCGCATACTGATACAAATTAAACCCACCCAAGAGCCCAATCGGGTTCGGCTGCGTGAATCTACCTATATCTGAGTCATAATACCTGAAAGTATTGTAATGGAAGCCCGTTTCTCTGTCTAAATATTGCCCCTGATACCTTAGGTTCTGTTGTATTTGGCTATGTTCGATTTCTTGTATCGGTCTGCCCCACAGCTGGTAGCTACATGCTCAAACAATGTGACTGTTTTCGTCAGGGGTGCCGTTGACGTCGGTGTGGTAGTACAGGCTTTTTGTTCTGTACTGATGGTGGTCTCTACACTGGCTAAGGGTTCATAGCCGCTTTCATCAATGTAGATGTAGACGCTTTTGCTTCTGTCGGTACGGGTTTCCTGAATCATTCTTAGTCCGTTCCACAGGAAGTGGGTACGGTTGCAGGCTTTGCCCGCTCGGTCTATCTGGTGCTTTTCGATACGCCGGCCTAAGGCTTCGTAGCTGTCGTACTGCGTACCTTTGCAATCTGTTTGCTAAGGGTACGGTCGTGTGCGTCATAGGTATATTGCAGTCCACATAAGTTATGTAACTGTCTGCAACGTATTAGGTTCTGATTTTCGCTTTTTCTGTCTTGGTGCAACAGTTTTCGATTCGGCCGGTGCGGTCATAGTGGTAGTCGGTATGTCCTTGATGAATGTGTTTTTTACTCACCAGTTGGTCGAGGTTATTGTACTGGTCGTGGCGTTCGGTGAGGATGTCGGACTGGATAGTGTTGTGCGTTTGTGTTGTAGGCGGCTGTTACGGTCGTAGCTGAATTCGGTGTTGAGTCGTCCTTGGCTACGTAAGATTTCGCGGTTTAGGTGGTCGCGTTCGATGTCGGTGATGGCTGTGTAGTCTAGGTTGATTTGGTGTAGATGGTGGAACCTTAATACAGGCTATTGAGGGTGCTCCCGCCAGTAGTATGGTAGCGATGCGGTTACCTGTTTTGCTGTACTGATAGCATAACGTCAGAAATAGTTAGTAATTTCAGCTATGCTGCCTGCGGTAAAGTCGACAACGTTAGCATTATGAAGGTGATTAAACGTTAATTGTTTTCACTTAAATTCTTTAGTTTAATAAAAATGGTTGGTTGAATTGATAATAATATTTAAGAAAAATTAAAGAGTATATTTTTCCCATTTATTATCTATGTCATCGTAAACTTCTTTTTTATCAATCAGCCATTCATGATTTTTAAAATGTAAAGTATATCGAAATTGATCTTTTACACCCTTTTGTTCTTGAGTATATATTACTATTTTAGTATTTTTCAATTCTTCGGTTTTTAAAAATTTTTCATCTGGCGAATATTCAGGTGGATTACCACAGCCCAATGAAACTTGTCGGCCATATTTTCGCTCTTTCTTTGTACAGAATTTATTAAATATACAATTCAAATCATTAATCATACTTAAGCGAACTTCCTCTGATGAACCATTTTTTACAAGTGGATAATAATGTTTCTCCCAATTATTCATTGCAATAATAAAATTTTTTAAAACATTTTCTGCATTTTCTAAACTCATTTTAATTTACCTAATTATAAGATACTTCGCTTAACACATTTTTTACTATTTTGAGAAACAGAATATTGTATTTTTTGGCCTAGTACTACCTTTGTCATAAATAAAATTCCATGCAATCTTTACTGTTCCATTTTTTCAATATATCTTCTTACTCGCTTCTCAAAAGTTCGGTATTGTCCCCAATACACATATTATATGTCCCTAATACCTTAGGTTCTGTTGTATCTGGCTGTGTTCGATTTCCTGTATCGGTTTGCCCCACAGCTGATAGCTATCAAAGGCAATCGCGCCTTAAACACTATAAATTTTTAAAATTATCAGTCCTCGAGATCTTTTAACCATTTTTGATATCTTTCTGGATCCTTTGCAATCAATGTTTTTAATGTTTCAAACACTTCGTTTACCCCTGAAGGATCAGTTTTATATTTATTGAATACAAAAATAATTCCCTCTGCTATGGTATCAAGAATGTAATATATTTGTTGAGTAAATGAATTAAACGTTTTATAAGGTATAAAAATTGTGAAATAAACTACTTTGTTTTTTGACGATGTTGTAGGGCCGTAGACTAAATTTTTGTTTTCTTGTGTAGCAGATATGGTAAAAACTAATTCGTAATCTGTTGTTTTAAATAATTTATCATAATGTGGAAGCGTTTTGTTTAATTTATTGAGATTTATTCTCAATGGCTTTAAAACCGTATTAGTAATATCATAGTTAACTTCTACTTCAGCATATAATTGTAAAAAATCAATTTTCATTTACATCGTCCTTTCGATTTATAACTCTTCATCTACATCATAGGTTTCGGCAAGATAAGATCCTTTATTTATATATTTTTTTATCATTTTTAGTATAACAATAATATGATGTTGTTTTTTACCAATCTACTAAGAAATTTAATTCCTTTTAATAATCATTTTGTTATATGACACTTCATTTAAAGTTACAATGTCACATTTATTTAAACAATCAATTAACAATATGAGTTTTTTGAATTTAAGTATGGGTCTTAATCGTGTAAAAATGTGGCAACAGTTAGTCTGTTTTTTTGACTAAGTGAAATTCAGTTACAGTTTTGTTAAAAACAATACTATTAATCATCCTCTTTAGCGAAGCGAATAGCTTCTTTTACTCTTCTATTTTTCTTATTTTTAGCTAAAAATGCATCACTATTTAGAATGTTTATAAACTGTTCTTTTCCTAATATCTTTTTGATATTTGTTAACATAATTTCCAGATCTGAAACTTGATCATTAATATGATCAGATAAATCCATTGATAGATAACGATCTTCAAGCAAGGATAAAGCACGATTGGGGTTAATTCTTAACAACAACTCAAATGCTGGTAATTGAAAGATGCGACATTTTATTAGGTTTTCCAACAAAAACGTTGCTTTTGAGACTTCTACCTCATCGATAAAATTATTTTTTCCATATTTATCCGTTAGTTCAATCCACAATTTTTTATATAAGGATTCAAATCTTTCGAGTGTATCAACAAGCATTTACGATCCCCTTATGAATAATCAACATATCTTATATTTTGCTAATTAGTTGCCTTATTGCTTAATAATTATCTTTTCAAGACAAACTAATAGCAGATAGATTTATTTTCAATGTGATTAATTTTTGTTTTATTATGGTAAATAATATTTACGGCTAGAGCTAAATTTATAACACTAATTCAATAAGTTAAATGTAAATACAACTTTTAACATTATAAATCTTTTCAATCATTTTAATGCATAATAATGACTGCAAT
>NZ_LZGO01000020.1:0-98791 GCF_001690235.1 Gilliamella sp. wkB292 | reverse complement strand
GTAGGTGAAATCAGTCGAAGATACCAGCTGGCTGCAACTGTTTAATAAAAACACAGCACTGTGCAAACACGAAAGTGGACGTATACGGTGTGACGCCTGCCCGGTGCTGGAAGGTTAATTGATGGGGTTATGCGTAAGCAGAAGCTCTTGATCGAAGCCCCAGTAAACGGCGGCCGTAACTATAACGGTCCTAAGGTAGCGAAATTCCTTGTCGGGTAAGTTCCGACCTGCACGAATGGCGTAATGATGGCCAGGCTGTCTCCACCCGAGACTCAGTGAAATTGAAATTGCCGTGAAGATGCGGTGTACCCGTGGCAAGACGGAAAGACCCCGTGAACCTTTACTATAGCTTGACAGTGAACATTGAGCCTTAATGTGTAGGATAGGTGGGAGACTAAGAAGCATGCACGCCAGTGTGTGTGGAGTCGACCTTGAAATACCACCCTTTAATGTTTGATGTTCTAACCTATACTTCTGAATCGAGGTAAGGGACACTGTCTGGTGGGTAGTTTGACTGGGGCGGTCTCCTCCCAAAGAGTAACGGAGGAGCACGAAGGTTAGCTAATCCTGGTCGGACATCAGGAGGTTAGTGCAATGGCAAAAGCTAGCTTGACTGCGAGAGTGACGGCTCGAGCAGGTACGAAAGTAGGTCATAGTGATCCGGTGGTTCTGAATGGAAGGGCCATCGCTCAACGGATAAAAGGTACTCCGGGGATAACAGGCTGATACCGCCCAAGAGTTCATATCGACGGCGGTGTTTGGCACCTCGATGTCGGCTCATCACATCCTGGGGCTGAAGTAGGTCCCAAGGGTACGGCTGTTCGCCGTTTAAAGTGGTACGCGAGCTGGGTTTAGAACGTCGTGAGACAGTTCGGTCCCTATCTGCCATGGGCGTAGGAAAATTGAGAGGGTTTGCTTCTAGTACGAGAGGACCGAAGTGAACGCACCGCTGGTGTTCGGGTTGTGATGCCAATTGCATTGCCCGGTAGCTACGTGCGGAATAGATAAGTGCTGAAAGCATCTAAGCACGAAACTAGCCTCGAGATGAGTTTTCCCTGATGAGAATCAGTAAGGTCCGTTTGAGACTAAGACGTAGATAGGTCAGGTGTGTAAGTGTAGTGATACATTGAGCTAACTGATACTAATGAACCGAGAGTCTTAACCTTACAACTCGGAGTTGTTTTGGATACGCGAAGTTGAGAGTAAGAAGTCATCGAAAGATGGTTAAAGATTGATAAAACAGTTTGTTCCGGATTGAGCGATTGATGAAGATATGTGATAATGTTTGTCAATTGAGATAAAGAGAAGACAGGATATGTCTGGCGGTAATAGCGCGGTGGTCCCACCTGACCCCATGCCGAACTCAGAAGTGAAACGCCGTAGTGCCGATGGTAGTGTGGGTATTACCCATGTGAGAGTAGGGTGCCGCCAGACTTTTAAATTAGCGCGAGAGCCCAGCAGAGATGCTGGGCTTTTTTGCTTTTTACGGTTTAACGGCTGAATAATTATGACTAACAGTGCTAGAAAATCGATAATGATTTACTATATTATTAAAAATATTGTTATTGAACATAGTTAATAGTTAAATGGATAGGAATAAAATGCGCTCATTAATTGCTTTTAACAAACCGTACAATGTAATTACGCAATTTTCTCCCCATGAAAAATATCAAACATTAAAAGATTTTATTTCATTACCCAAATTTTATCCCGCAGGTCGGCTGGATACTGACAGTGAAGGATTATTATTACTGACCAATGATGGTAAATTGCAGTCAAAAATCAGCTCACCAAAATTTAAATTACCAAAAACTTATTGGGTACAAGTTGAAGGGGTAATAAGTCAACAAGCTATAGACAAACTCGCTCAAGGTGTTCAGTTAAAAGAGTTCTATACAGCCCCAGCTATAGCGACTAAGCTAGAAGCACCGACTAATCTATGGCAACGCGTTCCGCCTATTCGAGAACGTAGAGCTATTCCTACTTCTTGGTTGAGTTTAACTATTACGGAAGGAAAAAATCGTCAAGTTAGAAGAATGTGTGCTGCGGTTGGTTATCCTTGTTTACGTTTAATACGTGTTCAAATTGGCAATTATAATCTCTTTACTCAGCATCTGCCGTTAGGTGAATGGCAATCTATCAGCGTAAATGATCTTTAGGCTTAAATAGATCACATTAATAAATACTAAATCATCACTTATTATCATTATTTTATCATAATATAACTCAATAATATTATTCACATTTATTGAATACATTGGGGTTTATTCTAAAATAAGATAAAATGATTATCAGTTATGCTCATGGGACAATTTATTTATGGTTGAACAAAAAAAAGAAGGTTTCTTTGCTCGTTTAAAAAAAGGTCTTTTCAAGACTAAACAAAATATTGGATCGGGTTTTTTAAATTTATTCAAAGGCAAAAAAATTGACGATGAATTATTTGAAGAACTAGAAGAACAACTGATTATTGCAGATGTAGGATTTGATACTACACAAAAATTAATAAGCTCATTAACACAACAAGCTTCAAGAAAAGAGTTAAAAGATGCAGATGCACTTCATGAAATTTTAAAGCATGAAATGAAGTCTATTTTAGACGGGGTTGATCAACCGCTTGATATTGAAAGTCATAAGCCATTTGTTATTTTAATGGTAGGAGTAAATGGTGTTGGTAAAACAACGACAATTGGTAAATTAGCTCGTCAATTTCAACAACAAGGTAAATCAGTCATGCTTGCCGCAGGCGATACCTTTCGTGCAGCAGCAGTTGAGCAATTACAAGTTTGGGGTGAGCGAAATAATATCCCCGTTATTGCACAGCATGTTAATGCTGATTCTGCCTCAGTTATTTTTGATGCAATACAAGCAGCAAAGGCAAAAAAAATAGATGTCTTAATTGCCGATACAGCAGGTCGTTTACAAAATAAATCACATCTAATGGATGAATTGAAAAAAATAGTTAGAGTGATTAAAAAACAAGATGAGACTGCTCCACATGAAATCATGTTAACAATAGATGCAGGAACAGGCCAAAATGCCATTAGCCAAACTAAATTATTTAATGAGGCTGTTGGTGTAACAGGAATGACATTAACTAAATTAGATGGTACTGCGAAAGGTGGTATTATATTTAGCATTGCTGATCAATTTAATATTCCAATCCGTTACATCGGTGTTGGTGAAAAAATTGAAGATTTAAGACCTTTTGTTGCTGATGATTTTATTAATGCGCTGTTTGAACAAACAGATGAATAGAGAGAACTCATGATCCAATTCCAGCATGTAAGTAAAGTTTACTCAGGTGGAAAGCCCGCCCTTCAAAATATAAACTTTACATTATTATCCGGAGAAATGGCATTTTTAACAGGTCACTCTGGTGCAGGTAAAAGTACTTTGATGCGTTTAATTTGTGGATTAGAAAAAGCTAACGACGGCAAAGTATTATTAAATGGTATCAATGTATCTAGCTTGAAAAAACAAGATATGCCGTTTTTACGCCGCACAATTGGGATGATTTTTCAAGATCACCAATTATTAATGGATCATACCGTTTATGATAATGTGGCTATTCCATTAATTATTTTAGGAAAACCTATAGAAGAAATTCGTAGGCGTGTTTCGGCCGCGCTCGATAAAGTCGGTTTGATAGATAAAATGAAATTCTATCCTATACAGTTATCAGGTGGTGAACAACAGCGCGTGGGAATAGCGCGTGCTATTGTTAATCGCCCAAGCGTCTTATTAGCTGATGAACCAACCGGTAACCTAGATGATAAACTTTCGAAAGATATTTTAAAGCTATTTGAAGAGTTTAACCAAGCAGGCGTCACCGTATTAATGGCAACCCATAATATGGGGCTTATTCGTCGTAAACATCATCGAATACTAAATTTAAATCAAGGGCGTTTAGAGGAATAACATAATGATAAACGCTAACATTAACACTATTAAGTCAAAATTAAAAAATAAAAATAGCTTTTTATCCCGATGGAAAAGACAAATTAGTTATGCATGGCATAACGTATTTAATGATTTTCGTCAGCATATTTTTGCTTCAATATTGACAATCTTTGTCATTGCAATTTCAATAACATTACCAACGATTAGTTATTTGTTGTGGAAAAATGCAAATCAAGCAGCGCATCAATGGTATCCAACTCCAAACTTAACCGTGTATATCAACAAATCACTTACGGCAGAACAAACTAAAGAATTAATCAGTAAATTTAAAACATACCCGGAAGTTGAGAAAATAGATTATCTTTCACGAGATGATACACGAGAAGAATTTAAAACTTGGTCTGGTTTTGCAACAGCGCTTGATCTTTTAGATGAAAACCCTTTACCTGCTGTTGCTATTCTTTTTCCTAAAGAAGAGGCTAAGCAAACTAGCATTTTACATGGATTACAATCACAAATCTTGAAAATAGAAGGAGTTGATGATGTACAACTTGATGATAGCTGGTTTACGCGATTAATGGCATTGACAGACATGGTAAAATCAATAGTCTGGACAATTTCGATTTTCATGATTATTGCTGTATCACTTGTTATTGGCAATAGTATTAGATTAAGTATCTTTTCCCGCCGTCAAACCATTTTGGTGATGCAATTAATTGGTGCTACTGAAGGTTTTATATTAAGACCATTTTTGTATAATGGGATTTTTATTGGGTTTATCAGTGCAGTACTTGCGTTAATATTATCCAAAATATTCATTTGGCAAATTGATTCAATTATTTTGCACGTTTCAACTGTTTTTGGAACAAAATTTACTTTAGAAGGGCTTTCATGGGATGAAAGTGTATTAATTATCTTGTTTTCAATAATTATTGGATGGCTTTCAGCCTTAATCGCGACTAAAAAATATTTGAAAGTAATGTACATTACTTAATTACAAAAATAAGATAGTTACTTATTGTTAAAAATTTTAATAAAATGTGAACTAATTGACTTTTTTGTAGTCTAATATAATAGTTAGAATTTAAATTGTTGCATACTTAAAATTATGCAACAAAATCAGTTTAAATGAAGGAGGGAATTAAATGAGTACTGATTTAAAAATGCCAGTAAGTGCTTTAATCCCACAAGGCAATATAGAATCATACCTTCGTATGATTAACACCTATCCGATGCTAACAGCAGAAGAAGAAAAATCGTTAGGTGAAAAACTTTATTATCATGATGATGTTGATGCTGCACGACAATTAATCTTATCTCATTTGCGCTTTGTTGCGCATATTGCTCGAGGTTACTCTGGGTATGGTTTACCACAAGCAGATTTAATTCAAGAAGGTAATATTGGATTAATGAAAGCTGTGCGTCGTTTTAACCCTGAAATGGGGGTTCGATTAGTTTCTTTTGCTGTACACTGGATAAAAGCTGAAATTCATGAATATGTACTTAAAAATTGGCGAATTGTTAAAGTCGCAACCACAAAAGCACAAAGAAAATTATTTTTTAATTTAAGAAAAAATAAACAGCGTTTAGGTTGGTTTAATAATGCAGAAGTCGATATGGTGGCAGATGAACTTGGCGTAACACCTAAAGATGTCCTTGAAATGGAATCGCGAATGTCTGCTCAAGATATGTCATTTGATGTAGATAGTGATGACGATGATAATTCTATTGTTGCTCCAGCACTTTATCTAGAAGATAGTAATTCTGATTTCTCAAAATCAATTGAAAATGATAATTGGGAAAATGACGCAACAGATAAATTACATGATGCTTTATCACAATTGGATGAACGAAGTCAGGATATTATTAAAGCACGTTGGTTAGATTCCGACGATAGTAAATCAACTTTGCAAGTTTTAGCTGATAAGTATAGTGTTTCTGCAGAACGTATTCGTCAACTCGAAAAAAATGCAATGAAAAAATTACGAGTTGCAATCGAAGCATAATTTTTTTTCGTTAATGTTAACTTCCTGAGCCTTACTTGTAACAAAGTAAGGTTTTTTTATAACTAAATTTTACTCACTATTGATTTTGCTATTTTATTTAAAATAAACATTAAACGATAAAAAATTATCGTTTTACTTTAATTTGTTATTGTTATTTCTATTTTTATAGGCTAGACTGTGCTCAATCTTTATAAAAAAGGAAATAAATATGAACACAACATTAGCTCGATTAAACTTACGCTTAAATCAATATTGTCGATTTATGGTACTATTAACAACCCTTATTATCATAGTTATGTTGATTGGTGCATTATCACCATCACTTTATTACTTTTTTAATATTGAAAATATTGGATTATCCTCAGGAGGGTATTCTTTTTTTATATCTAACAGTGTTGATGTTGATCCAACTGAACTCGAGTTTTGGCAGGCTTTTTTAGCAACATTAATTGATACTATACAAATCTTTATTTTAATTTATGCATTTTATCAGTTGCGATTACTTTTTTTAAAATACAGTCAATCTGATTTCTTTTCAGAAAGGTCAGCTAATCACTGCTATATTTTTGGGAAAATGTTAGTCATCTGGTCTATTTTTAGTATTTTATCTGAGCCTTTATTAACTTTAATTTTAAGTTTCAACCAAGCTGAACGTTATTTTTCTTTTTCGTTTTCAAGTGATGATATTATGGTATTGTTTCCAGCTATCAGTATTATGGTTATTGGACAAATATTAAAAAAAGCATGCCAACTAGCGGAAGAAAATCAGCAGTTTGTATAGGGGAATTAAACATGCCAATTACTATAAATCTAGATGTAATGCTCGCTAAACGGAAAGTAAAATCTAAAGATTTAGCTATGGCTATCGGTATTACAGAACAAAATCTATCTTTGCTTAAACAAGGTAAAGTGAAAGGTTTTAGATTAGCCACACTTGAGGCAATCTGTGAATATTTAGATTGCCAACCTGGAGATATTTTAGAATATATTAACGATAAAAATGATAATGCTTAGTTACTTATTGCTAGCATAGCGGCGGCTTCTGCATGAATTAAGGCTGTATCAAAAAAAGGGATATTTCGATCTGATTGTGAAATTAATAAACCAATTTCTGTGCAGCCTAAAATAACACCTTGTGCTCCGCGTTCAACTAATTTATCAACAATAGTTAAGTAAGCTTGTTTAGATGCAGGTTTAATAATCCCTTTACAGAGTTCATCGTAAATAATTTGGTTAACAACATTTCTATCTTCTTGATCCGGTATTAATACTGTTAAGTCTTGGTCAATTAATTTTGATTTATAAAAATCTTGCTCCATTGTGTATTTAGTACCTAACAATGCTACAGTTTTAATACCTTGTTGAATCAATTTTTTAGCTGTGACATCTGCAATATGAATAATTGGAATAGTAATTGCTGCTTGAATCTGATCTGCGACTTTATGCATAGTATTTGTGCAAATGACAATAAAATCTGCGCCTGCTATTTGTAATCTTTTGGCTGCATCAATTAAAATCAGTGCACTTTTATCCCATTCACCATTGGCTTGACAATGTTCAATTTCTTGAAAATCTACGCTATATAATAGCGTTTTCGCTGAATGTAATCCCCCTAATGATTTTGCTACCATTTGATTAATTACTTGATAATAGGTAACGGTACTTTCCCAACTCATACCGCCGATTAAGCCAATTGTTTTCATTTAAAATACCTTATAAAAATTTATTCAACTAATTGATAATATCATATCATCTGTAAAATTAATTAATATCAACTTTCGATCGTTAAGCAAGGGTTCACTCTATTTATTTAAGGCGGTTAATTTTTTTATTTAAAATTAGATAACATAAAACAGCCTATTTATTTTTTACATTACAACCATAAAATTTATAAGGAAACTGCTTTTAAGTTATCACACTAAGCTATATGGTTAAGCGTAAACCAATGTTGATTACCTTACTATTTACTTGGTGCTTCTCTTTTTGTCGACTGATTGGCAAATCAACTCAAAAACCAGGCGTTATTGGGCCCATGATGTTCCATTTGGTAAGGATATTGGTCAAATTAGCTATCTCACCATACTGGCTAGCAATCTATTTAGAACTAGATATCGTAGCAAGCGGTAACTACAGCTTTGAACCTTTTCCTGATAAAGGACGTGTTTTACCTTTTGGCTTGGATAGGGTTATTTTTATACTTATGTCGATTTAATGCGCTATAATCTGACTGATAAAGTTTTGCAAATTGTATTAAATGTCGACTCGCATTAGCTGGAAAATAATTATTGTATAATCAAGAAAATCAATGTACTTATTATATAGATGAAAAATGCCGTTATTGGTCAAAACGGTGTTATTTAGCGAAATCATGAAATCTGGAAAGATACATTGATTAAACAGAATGCTGCCGGTATGCTGGAATGTATTTCTTGCAAAGTGATGTATAAAAATTTAGTTATAGTTAAATATGAAATTGATGGGGAAAGTATCAGTTATGAACAAAATTAGTCCTTATTTATGGTTGATATCATTCTTATCGTTTTTTTTATCTTTTTCATGTTTAGCCGACACAAAAGTTATTCATGTTCTGGTCGCATTATGTGATAACAAATATCAAGGTATAGCACCTGTTCCAGCTGCGATTGGTAATGGTCAAGATCCAAAAAATAATCTCTATTGGGGCGCGGCTTACGGTTTTAAAACCTATTTTGCTAAGCAAAAAGAGTGGCAAGTTATACAAGTTAATAAGCCTAAAGATGGTAAAATATTAGAAGAGATTATCTATAAGCATCAAAATCAAGATGTTTACCTTATCGCTCAAGCCTATGATGGTAAATACATTGATGATACGGTAAATGATTTTATTGACTATTCTGCGGGAAAAAATTCGCTGTCATTATCAGTAGATAAAAAGCAAATCAATGCTGGTGGTAATGCTGATCTTGTTGTTTATATTGGGCATAACGCATTAATGGAAACGTCATCTTGGCGCAGTTATTTACCAGGTAGTTGGCGTTGGATCACATTATCCAAAACTCAACAAGAAAAGCAAAAATCGCGTTATGCTGCTGTATTTGCTTGTAAAAGTCAGAAATATTTTACTCCACCACTATCTCATTTAGGTATTAATCCATTGATCTTAACCTTGCACCGTATGGCACCAGAAGCTTATAGTATTCATGCTATGATTAATAGTTGGTTGGATGGTGAATCAAAAGATGAAATAAGGCTTAAAGTAGCAAGTGCTTACAGCCAATATCAAAAATTAAGTCAACCAGCCTTACATATATTTACCACCGAATATAGCCAATAATCTTTTATATCACGGTAAATTATTTAACTTATCAATAAAAAGGAAAATAGATATGTTAAAAACACCCAAAATTGTCATTTTAACTGGGGCTGGCATTTCAGCCGAATCGGGGTTATCAACCTTTCGAGCCCAAAATGGATTATGGGAAGGTTATGATGTTAATGATGTTGCCACTTATGAAGGTTACCGTCGTGATCCCATTGCGGTGCATAATTTTTACAATATGTTACGAAGAAAATTGCAAGATCCATCGGTAAAACCTAATCAAGCTCATATTGCACTGGCTGAATTAGAACAAAAACTCGGTTCAAATAATGTATTGGTTGTAACTCAAAATGTTGATAACTTACATGAACAAGCTGGATCGAAAAATATTATTCATATGCATGGAGAATTATTAAAAGCGCGTAATGAAAAAACAGGAGAAATTATTGACTGTTTCAACGATATTAATTATCAACAAAATAAATTAATACGACCGCATATTGTTTGGTTTGGTGAAATTCCATTACAGATGGATCAAATTTATGATGCGTTATCACAAGCAGATTATTTTATTTCAATTGGCACATCGGGCAATGTCTATCCTGCTGCTGGTTTTGTTCAAATTGCTAATCAATCCGGTGCTAAAACGATTGAACTTAATTTAGAACCAAGTTTAGGTGAAAGTTTATTTCAAACTAAAATTTATGGCCCTGCAAGTCAGGTGGTACCCGAATTTATTCAGACATTAATTTAAAACAGTCTTTACTCCATTTGTTTTAAATAATTTTTACCGCCAAGGTTAGCCATTTGCGCTCGAATCCATTCTGCTTTTTTTTGGACATAGTTTGTGGGGTTGGCTGGGCTCCATTTTCTTGGATTAGGTAACGTTGCTGCAAGTAAACTCGCTTGATAAGGCGTTAATTGGTTTGCACTGACATTAAAATAATAACGAGATGCTGCTTCAATGCCAAAAATCCCCTCACCCCATTCTACACTATTTAAATAGATTTCAAGGGTTCTTTGTTTTGACCAAATTAACTCAATCCAGATAGTAAACCAAGATTCTATTGCTTTACGTAGCCAACTTCGTGATGGCCATAAAAAAATATTTTTGGCTACTTGTTGGGTAATAGTGCTTGCGCCACGAATTTTTTTTGCATTTTGATTATGTATTAATGCTCGATTAATTGCATCAAAATCAAAGCCCCAGTGTGTTGCAAAGTTCTGATCTTCTGAAGCAATAACTGCGATTTTAATATTGTCTGAAATTGCATCCCAATCTTTCCATTCCCGCTGTTGTGTGATGCCCCAATTAACAATTTTTCTTTCCACCATTAACATTGAGCCAATCGGATCGATCCAACGCATTATTAAAATAAGAAAAATAGATAACAGCATTAATCCAATAACTACGTTTCTTGTTTTGATTAATATCTTTTTTAATAATGGATGCATATTACTTAAATCATGATATGGCTAAAGGTTAGCTATATTAACATATCATTTACATTGTTTTATCCAATGCTTATAAATTTTTGTTTGGAATATTAATCTTTCTTTTTTTCAATTGGCTATTTATGTTAAACAAGCTAGTAAATGAGTTACATCGCTATAAAAAATTAACTTTACTCAATACGTTTTATTGCCAATCAGAAAATCATCATTAGATCAGTTAAATAGGTAATCGAGTATAAACTTCACAACTTGTTGTGGTTGATTGATATCCAGTAATGGAATCGATATATCTAATTGGTTATCACTGGCGATAGCAAGCGTTAAGTCATCGATAAAAACGGGATGATTAATGGTTTGACGATGACAGATAATTTTAGGTATTTTTTCGTGTTTAAATCCTTCAATTAATATGATGTCTACATCAGTAAACTGATTTATCACTGTGGCCAAATCTGCTGGTTTATTGGGGGTTTCATGGATGATTGCATAACGATTATCGCATACGATGGCTGTTTGTACTGAGCCGGCCTTACGTAACTCATAACTATCTTTACCTGGGATATCTAATTCGATGTCATGGTGAGCATGTTTTAATGAGCCTACATTAAAGCCCTGTTTAATAAGTAGTGAAATAACCTGTTTTAACAATGTAGTTTTGCCACTACCGCTATAACCACAAATTCCGATAATCTTTTTTTTATTCATCACTAGTTTATGTTAATGTACTATATTCTATAGATAAACAATATTACATGATTTTTGCAGCAGATGTTCAAAAAGAGAATAATATGAACGATTTTTTGAATGATTACAATCAAACAGTTCACCCCAGTTTGTTAAAAAGTTTTATTGATATTAATAATAAGAAATTAGCGGGTTATGGTTTAGATGAATATTGCAAACAAGCTATAACAAATATCCAAAAACGATTACAATCTCCTCATGCTGATGTGCATTTTATGCCTGGTGGCACAATAACCAATCTAACGGTCATTTCACATATTTTAAAACCCTATCAAGCCGTAATTGCCGCTAATACCGGACACATTAACGTGCATGAAACCGGAGCGATTGAAGCGACAGGGCATAAAGTAATCACGGTACCAACAGCAGATGGAAAACTTACGCCGGAATTGATAGCACCTGTATTATTTCATCACAGTGATGAACATATGGTACAACCTAAGCTTATTTACATCTCTAATACCACCGAATTAGGCACAATATATAGTCAGCAAGATCTTAAAAATCTTTATCAATTTTGCCAAAAAAATCATCTTTTTCTCTATTTAGATGGAGCCCGCTTAGCGATGGCATTGGCAGCAAAAGATAATGATCTGGCTTTGCCTGATTTAGCTAAATACACGGATGTATTTTATATTGGTGGAACCAAAGTCGGGGCGTTTGCTGGTGAAATGGTTATTTTTAATAATCTATCTATTAATCAAGACTTTCGTTTTAGTATGAAGCAAAAAGGTGCGATATTAGCAAAAAGCTGGATCGTTGCTGTACAGATGAATGAGTTGATGCAAAATGATCTGTATTTCCAGTTGGGACAACACAGTAATAATATGGCTAATAAACTAAAAACTGTCTTTGAAAAAGCTGGATTAACTTTTGCCAGCAAACCACAAACTAACCAACTATTTGTTAATTTTCCAAACCAACTGGCTGAAAAAATTATTGCTCATTACGCGGTTGATAATTTAGGTCCTATTGATGACCATAACTGCTGTTTACGTTTTTGTACTTCATGGTCAACTCAAATAGATGAAATTGATAGGTTAGAGAGACTATTGCAATCATGGTTATCGTAAAATTTTATTTAGGATAAATGTGCATTGGCTAATTCGTCATAGGTATTAATATTCACAAAAGATGTTGGCGTATCACTAAAATCTACGCCTTTAGCTTGTACTTGCTGTAAAAATAGCATTAGTTTGCGGTTTCCTAGTGCTAAATATTGTTCTAATTGTACAAGTACACAACGATGTATAAGTAAAATCGTTGGATGCGAGTATTTGCCATCAAAAGGGTAGATAGCGCTATAATTTATCGTATATTTTGCTAAACGGGCAATTAAATCCTTGGGTAAATAAGGGGTATCACAACTAACAAATAAGTTCCAATCGGTATTGGTCCGACGTAATCCACTATAGATGCCCGAAAGTGGTCCTAAAAAACCGTCTAAATCATCACTAAATATGGCATAACCTGCTTTTTGATATTGATCTAAATGACGATTACAGTTGATCATTAGTGTGCCGACTTGAGGCGCAATGCGATCAATAACATGTTGATAAAGAGGTTTATCATTTAATAAGATTAAGCCTTTGTCATCACCATTCATGCGTGAGCTTTGACCTCCAGCTAAAATGAATGCGGTAATAGCACTTTTCTGCATAAATTATTTCTCTTTTACATTGCCAAAACACAAAATAGCATTACTATATAGCAAAGTTATTTTAAATCGTACAATTTATAACATAGCCTTTATACTTAGATTAAATTATCAAGTGTTGTAATTGCAAAATGAAATATATCTGTATTGGTTTTTCAGGTATGGAATAGTTGATAAATTCAATTAAACATGTTTACATCATTTATTTTGATAAATTGTTTTTATCAATAGTGTTATGCTTAAACTAACAAGTAACACAATATCAAAATAAAATATTAAATCATCATCTTCAATGGGTTTGAAGATTCAAAAAAGGTATAATTTATGAAATGTCATCGTATTGATGAAGTAATGGAATTATTAAAGTCAGCTTGGGAAAATGATTCAGATCTCAGTTTGTTACAATTTTTAGTTAAACTCGGTCAGGAAGCTGGTTTCGAGGGCGATTTAAAAGATCTGGGTGATGAAGTGTTAATCTATCACTTAAAGATGCGTGATGCTGATAAAAGTGAAGTCATTCCTGGACTAAAAAAAGATTATGAAGAAGATTTTAAAACCGCACTATTAAAAGCTCGCGGCATTATTAAAGAATAAGGAGAATTAGTTAAATGAAAAAAACGCTTATTGCTATGGGAGTATTACTGTTTTCGGTAAATTGTTTTGCCGATGAAGCGCCTTCTAATGCAAAAACAGACGCATCGCAAACAACCACTCCGGCGACGACTCAAGCTCCGATTGAAGTGGATAAACAATATATTGTATTACCCACTAACCCATCGCCAGACAAAGAAGTGATCGAATTTTTTTCGTTTAATTGCCCTAGTTGCTATAGATTTGAAAACCAATATCATGGTTCACAAGTTATTGCTAAAGCTATCCCTCAAGATATCAAAATTAAACGTTATCATTTATTGGATTTTGGTCCACTTGCTCAAGATTTAGCTCAAGCATGGGCGATTGCTAATGTACTTGGTATTGAAGATAATGTTTCACAAGCACTTTATAATGCAGTACAAAAAGATCATAGTATAAAAACGCCAGATGATATTAAAGCTGTATTTGCTAAACTCGGAGTGGATTCTGAAACTTATGATAAAACCAAAGACAGCTTTTTAGTTAAAGCTTTTATGACGCAACAAGCTAATGCTATTAAAGAAATGCAGCCAACATCCATACCAACTTTGATTGTTAATCGTAAATTCTATATCAATGCTCAAGGGTTAGATGTGTCGAGTGATGATGCATTTATTAAAGATTATGCGAGAGTTACTGCTTTTTTAGTTGGTTTAGATCCAAATGTCAAAGCACATGATAATCAAGAAAACAGTAATGAGTAATTTATTACTTTTTAAATAATTGATAAATACATAGCAAATATTCATTGTTTTGATCAATTAGCGAGCTGTAAATTAACCAATCCCTTTGTTTGAATTATTTCAGCAAAGGGATTTTATTGGATTATTATTCACGTTCTAGTGCATAAATTGGATCAAGTTTTGCCGCTCGTTTGGCAGGAAAATAACCAAAAATAATACCAATGATACTTGAACAACTAAATGCCGCAATAATTGAAATGATTGAAAAACTCATAGCAAATAAAGAGACAAAATAATTGAAAATCAGTCCAACCACAAATGATAGTATAATTCCTAAAATACCACCAATTAAACAGACTAACACTGCTTCAATTAAAAATTGTTGAAGAATATCACTAGAGCGAGCACCAACCGCCATTCTTACCCCAATTTCTCGCGTTCTTTCTGTGACTGATACCAGCATAATATTCATTACGCCAATACCGCCAACCAACAGTGAAATTAACGCAATAGTTGATATCAATAGGGTTAACACCAATGTTGAAGAGTTAACGGTTTCACGAATACTATCGGAATTAAATATAAAAAAGTCTTTGGTGCCATGGCGTTGTAGCATAATCTTATTAATCGCTTGTTCTGCTACGGATAGATCAACATTATCATTTACTCTAACAGTAATGCTTTTTAATGATGTTTGCCCAACCATACGATTGATCACTGTGGTATAAGGTAACCAAATATTCAGGCTTTCATTACTACCAAAGCCTTGCTGTTGTTTAGTTGCAATACCAATGACTTTAATTGGTAGTTGCCCAACCATAATAATTTTACCAATTGGATCTTGATTGTTAAATAAGCGATTAACGGTATTTTCATCGATGACAGCATCCTGCGCGGACGACAGAACACTTGTGTGATCAAACGCTTTACCTTTAGTTATATTATAACCACGTACAGTAAAATACTGTTCACCAACCCCATTAACCGTTCCTGTTACCGCCAAATTATTAACGCGAAAATAGACACTAGTTGAAAGGTTAGGCGTGGTACTATGGACAAAACTTTGTTTAGCTAAAAAGTCAGCATCAGAAGATCGCAATGTTGTGATTTTATCGGCATTACGATCACCAAATCCATTACCAGCATAAATTTCTAACGTGCTTGTTCCTAATGAATTAATGTCAGACAGAATTTTTTGCTTGGTTCCTTGCCCTAATGCCACCATTGATACAACAGAAGCGATACCAATAATAATACCAAGCATGGTTAAAAAAGTACGTAGTCGCTGCGATAACATAGATAATATTGCCATATTAAATGCATCACGAAAACGATAGTATTTGGCTAACCAGTTATCTTGTGTTTTGGTTGTTTCTATCTGTTTAATTTGTCGATTATCGTCATCATCATGATAGCTAGGATTGCTAGCATCTGAAATAATATTTCCATCACTGATTTCTATAATGCGCTGTGCACTTTGAGCAATATTGCTATCGTGAGTCACAATGATGACGGTATGTCCTTGTTTATGAAGTTCGCGCAATATTGCCATAACTTCTAAACCGCTTTTACGATCTAGCGCGCCGGTTGGTTCGTCGGCTAAAATTACTTGCCCACCATTAATTAACGCGCGCGCAATACTGACTCGTTGCTGCTGACCACCAGATAATTGGTTCGGCTTGTTATTAATTTTATCTTCTAACCCTAATCGCGTTAAAATTTCAACAGCACGTTGTTGCCTAAATTCATTAGATGCGCCAGCATAAATTGCTGGAATTTCGACATTCCCTTGCGCAGTAAGGGCACTTAATAAATGATAACGTTGGAAGATAAAACCAAAATGTTCACGACGTAATTCGGCTAATTCATCGGGAGATAATTGATTAGTGGTTCGACCTCCAATAGTATAAACCCCCGAACTGGGTTTATCTAAGCAGCCCAAAATATTCATTAAAGTTGATTTGCCCGATCCTGAAGCGCCAATAATGGCAACCATTTCACCAGCGTTAATCGACAAATTGATACCTTTAAGCACTTTTATGGTTGAATCGCCAGCAGGAAATTCACGTACTATATTTTCCAGTTTAATCAGCGGATTATTATTTGTCATATTAGAATCTTATCCTTGGGGTCCGTCCATTAGGATTGAGTTGTGCGCCATTGATACTACTCACAATGACGACTTCTCCTTCTTTAAGCCCAGATTTGATTTCAACATTAACATTATTATTGACACCTAAACTGACTTTTCGCTCTTCAATATCATTATGTTGATTAAGTACGTAAACAATAGCTTTATCGCCATCTAAATTCTTTTCAATAGCTTGTGATGGAATCGCAAGCACATCCTTAGCTTGTGATAATACTATATAAACTTGAGCTGTCATCGAAATGCGTAAAATATGATTTGGATTATCAACATCAAACAAACCATTATAGTAGATAGCTGTTTTAGTTGTTGAAGAGGAGGTGCTTGAGTTAGATGAACTTTCGGTATTAATTGAGTCTGGTGCAGGCTCGATTGCTCGTAGTGTTAACCCCTCAAAACGTTTATTGGGCTGGCCTAATATCGTGAAATAAACAGGCATGCCTTTTTTTACATTAATCACATCTGCTTCAGAAATTTGTGCTTCAATGGTCATTTTATCCAGTTGTGCGACTTTGACTATTGTTGGCGCACTTTGAACAGAGTTAACGGTTTGTCCTTGATCAACTGGAATTGCCACAATGACACCGTCAATTGGTGAACGAATTTTAGTATACCCTAAATTCACTTTAGCGGTATCAACGGCAACTTGAGCACTGATGATATCTGCATCTAGTGCTGCTATATCGGCTTTAATTCCATCAAGATCAGCTTTAGCGGCATCTAAATCAGATTGAATACCGACCCCTTTATTGACTAACTTTAATTGACGATCGTAAGTAAGTTGATAGTTAACTAATTTTGCTTTTTTCGATTTACGTTGAGCTTCTAAACTATTTAATGAAGCTTCTGACTGTCTTAAATCATTATTTTGTTTAAGATCATCAATTTCGGCAATCATATCGCCTTGTTTAACTTCATCGCCTAATTCCACATATAATTTTTTGATTTGACCCGAAACCTGAGCACCAACGCTTACTTGCTTAAAAGCACTGATAGTTCCATCGGCAAGAACAGTTTTTTCAATATTACTTTTGGTCACTGGGGCGGTAATATAATTTATCGCTTTTTCAGAAGGGGATAAAATCCAATAAACAAGATAAATAATGGCTAATATAATAAAGGTTATAGCAATATTTTTAATTTTTAAAAACTTTGACAATCTTTTCATCCTATTATTTTTTATAAAATTTTTTGTCATTGTATCGTATAAAATCAAATGTCATTGATAACTAACGATAATAAATTGTAATAATTATGAAAATATTTTAAGCAATTTTAAGTGTGTTAAGGCTCTCTTTGGTTGTAGCATTAAAAATTGAAATATATTTTTGAATTTCAACAAAAATACTCATTTAATTAATCTAATAGTTTATATTACCTTATTTAGATAAGGGTATACTGATACATTACTTTTTTATAAAACAGACTAATTTTGAATTTGCTTACTGCATCTTATCTTAGGTTTTATTAAGGATTGCGTTATAATGGCGCAAATTTTTTAAGTGAATTAAGAATAACAAAGTAATGGCGTTAAAAATAACCTCTAAGTGTATTAATTGTGATATGTGTGAACCTGAGTGCCCGAACGAGGCGATCTCGATGGGGTTTGACACCTACGAAATTGATCCCAGTAAATGTACTGAATGTGTGGGTTATTATGATCATTCAACCTGTCAACGTGTTTGTCCTATTCAAAATGCGATTATTGCTGATCCTGAGCATGTCGAGACCCATGATCAGCTACTGGCAAAATTTGAACAACTAAAACAATCAAATTAAACTGTTAGTTTGCTTTTACTTCAATCCGAAGTTCTTTAGGTATTTCAAATGTAATATTTTCTAAAATACCGTCGGTTTCGGTGAGTGTTGTACAACCTAAATTTTTTAAGTGATCGATAACTTGTTGGACTAAAATATCGGGTGCAGAAGCGCCTGCCGTCACTCCTATTGTGCGGGCATTGGCTAACCAAGCGGGATCAATATCAGAGGCAAAATCAATTAAATAAGCATGCTTGCTATTGCGTCTAGCGAGTTCAGCTAAACGATTTGAATTAGACGAGTTTTTAGATCCAACAACTAATACCACATCTGCTTGTGAAGCAAGCTGTTTAACCGCTTGTTGACGATTAGTTGTGGCGTAACAAATGTCATTTTTACGAGGGCTGCGGATATTTGGGAAACGCTTTTTTAGTGCAGCAATAATTTCAGCTGTATCATCAACTGATAGTGTGGTTTGCGTAGTAAAACAAAGGTATTGTTCGTTTTTCACTTTTAGTTTTTCAACATCTTCAATGGATTCAATCAGATAAATTCCACCTTCTGGATTATTGTACTGCCCCATGGTGCCATCGACTTCAATATGTCCAGCATGACCAATTAAAATGACTTCTTCACCTCGATAACTCGATCGAGCCACTTCCATATGCACTTTAGTGACTAATGGACAAGTGGCATCAAAAATACGAAGTTGGCGCTGTTTGGCTTCTTCACGAACGCTTTTAGACACACCATGTGCTGAAAAAATTAAAATTGCATTGTCTGGCACCTCATTGATCTCTTCAATGAAAATAGCCCCTAACTCTTTAAGGCGATTAACCACATAGCGGTTATGAACAACTTCGTGACGGACATAAACTGGCGCGCCAAATAACTCTAGCGCTCGTTCAACGATAGTAATCGCACGATCAACACCGGCACAAAAGCCTCGTGGATTCGCTAAAATAATTTGCATGTTAGATGGTCTTCTTTGGTTTTTTTAAGCTGCTAAGAATAAATAATCCAATACCTACGCAAATTGCACAGTCTGCAATATTAAATGTTGGATAGTGCCAATCACCAAAATTGACATCAAGAAAATCGACAACAAAACCATGGTAAAGGCGATCGAATAAATTTCCTAATGCGCCCCCTAAAATTAATGATAATGAAAAGTTTTCTAATTTTTGTCTGCCTGTATTGCGATATAACATATAGATAATTACAGCACTAATAATTAATGCAATAGATGCAAGCATCCAACGTTGACCTTCAAAAATACTAAAGGCTGCACCAATATTACGCACATAAGTGATTGAGAAGAAAGGTAAAAGATTAACTGACTCATATAAAGCAAAGCGATCTAATATCCAGAATTTACTTGCAATATCAACAATAAAAACGACTATTGCTAACAATAGCCAGTAAAGCCCATTGTTTTTTTTCATAGCGTATATGCTCATTATGTTTCCGCCGACAATTGTCGGCGGTAAAGAAATTAAATTGTTATAGTGTGGTTGCCTATAACCCTTGTTTGATGAATTAATGACTATTTATTAAGCAAAATGTCTGATTTCACCATTACCATGGATGTTTTGTTCACAACGTTTGCATAAATGCGTTGTTGGATCATTATCGACAGTATAATGCCAGCAACGAGGACATTTATCACCTTGCGCTTTAGCCAATTCAATTTTCAAACCTTTGATATCGCTTTGTATTGCTGATTCAGGCGCAGACTCTAAAGTTTTAACACTAGCTTGTGAAGTTAATAAAACAAAACGTAACTCATTTTCTAATTTTGCTAAAGCATCAGCAATTTTTGCATCGGCATAAAGTGTCACAGCAGCCTCAAGTGAACCACCAATCACTTTATCGTTACGACCTTGTTCAAGCACTTTATTGACTTCGCTACGAATAGCTAAAATTTGTGCCCAATATTCGCTATTTAATGCTTCACTATCAGATAAACTAAAGAGTGAACAATACCATTCATCTTCAAACACAAATTCTGATTTTTGTGATGCTGGTAAGTATTGCCAAATTTCATCCGCTGTGAACGATAATACCGGCGCTATCCAACGTACCATGGCTTGCGCAATGTGATATAGCGCTGTTTGGCAACTATGGCGAGCAATACTGTCGCTTTTTGCTGTATATTGGCGATCTTTAATAATATCTAAATAGAATGAGCCCATTTCGATCGAACAGAACTGCATAATACGTTGAACAACTTTATGGAAGTCATAGTTTTCATAAGCTTGTATGATTTGTTCTTGCGCTTCTTTAGCCATACTAACAGCCCATCGATCTAGCACCACCATATCTTCCGGTTTTACCATATCCTTAGCTGGGTCAAAGCCATTTAAGTTAGCTAATAAGAAGCGAGCTGTATTACGAATTCGACGATAGCTATCGGCTGAGCGTTTGATAATTTCATCGGAATAGCTCATTTCACCCGAATAATCAGTTGATGCGATCCATAAACGTAAAATATCTGCTCCCAGTTTATTCATCACTTCTTGTGGTGTCACAATGTTGCCAAGTGATTTTGACATTTTGCGGCCTTGACCATCAACCACAAAGCCATGGGTCAATACTTGCTGATAAGGAGCTTTGTTATCAATCGCAGTTGATAACATTAATGAAGACATAAACCAACCACGGTGCTGATCTGAACCTTCTAGGTACATGTCTGCTTCATGACCTGCAAATTCCGGACGAACACCAACGACTGAATAGAAAGTTGATCCGGAATCAAACCAGACATCTAATGTGTCGGGTACTTTACGGTAATCATCGGCATCAGGACCTAATAGATCTTTAATATCAGCATCCCACCAAGCTTGAATACCATTTTGTTCAACTAATTTAGCGACTTTTTCAATTAACGCTAATGTGTCTGGGTGTAGCGCTTCGGTCTCTTTATGCACAAATAACGTCATTGGTACGCCCCATGTGCGTTGACGAGAAATACACCAATCTGGACGGTTTGCTACCATGGTTTCAATTCGCGCTTGTCCCCAATCAGGGATCCAACGAACTTGTTTGATCTCTTTTAATGATTGTGTACGTAGTCCTTGCTTGTCCATGCTGATGAACCATTGTGGTGTTGCTCGGTAAATGACCGGTGTTTTATGTCGCCAACAACATGGGTAACTATGTTCAATGTTTTCAAAATGCAGTAATGCATTATTTTCTTTTAAAATTTCAATTACAACTTTGTTAGCTTTAAATACAAATAAGCCATCTAAACCTGCACCTGTACCCGGTAAATAGCAGCCATTGCCACCAACAGGATTAGCCACTTCAAGACCATATTTTTGACCGACAATAAAGTCTTCCGCGCCGTGACCTGGTGCGGTGTGCACTGCACCTGTACCGGCATCAACGGTAACATGATCACCCAGTACAATAGGTTCGTCAAAGTCAAGGAAAGGGTGTTTAAAGCGTAATAGTTCTAGAGCATCACCTTTACAGCTGCCAATAATTTTCCACGCTGAGATCTCGGCACGTTTCATAACGGATTCGACAAGATCAGTCGCTAAAATTAAACACTCTTTATCATTGATTTGTACTAGTTGATACTCAACGTCAGCATTTAAGGCAATACCTCGGCTTGCTGGTAATGTCCAAGGTGTTGTTGTCCAAATCACGGCATAGATAGTTAAATCAGTATTAACACCAAATTTACTGGCAACAGCTTGGTTATCCATCGCTTTAAATTTTACGTCAATGGCTGGTGAAGATTTATCGTAGTATTCAACTTCGGCTTCAGCTAACGATGACATACAATCAGTACACCAATAAACAGGTTTAGCGCCTTTGACTAAATGACCATTTTGAATCACTCTACCTAAAGCCCGAATAATATTCGCCTCAGTATCATAGTCCATTGTACGGTATGGATTTTGCCAATCACCCAGTACACCCATACGAATAAAGTCGGCTTTTTGTAGTTCAACTTGTGAAGCGGCATAATCACGACAAATTTGACGAAACTCAGCAGGTGTTACTTTTACGCCCGGTTTTCCTACTTGTTCTTCAACTTTTTGCTCAATCGGTAAACCGTGACAGTCCCAACCTGGAATATATGGGGAATCATAACCACTTAAACCTTTTGATTTAATAATAATATCTTTAATTATTTTGTTAACTGCATGACCAATATGAAGTTTGCCATTGGCATATGGAGGTCCATCATGCAAAATAAAGGCTTTTTTACCCTTTTTTACTTGGCGGATTTTACGATAAAGTTCTTTATCGTACCAATTTTGTAACATTGCCGGTTCTCGTTTAGCAAGATCGCCTCGCATTGGAAAGCCCGTTTCCGGTAAGTTTAGTGTATTTTTATAATCTGTCATGCTGATTTATTCCAGTTAATTTGGTTGATACTACTTCTTTTTAATGGGTTAATTGTGCACTGATCTGTTTGGCAGTGCAAACATCTTGTGTAATTTGTTGTTTTAACTCAGCCAATGAGTTGAATTTTTTCTCGTCGCGTAATTTTTGGACAAATGTCACGTCTAAATATTGTCCATAAATGTCACCCGAAAAGTCAAATAGATTCACTTCTAAAACTGCTTTTTTTCCTTGAATAGTCGGTCTTAAGCCAATATTAGCAATGCCAAAATAATATTGTTGGTTACAGCAATTTTTAACTTTAACCACATAAACCCCTTGCAATGCTGGCTTTTTGCGATGTAGATGAATATTAGCTGTTGGAAAACCAAGTTGTCTTGCCAACGCATTACCGTGTACCACACGACCTTGGATGGTGTAATCACGCCCTAATAAACTGTGTGCTAATTGAAAATCATTATTCAACAAAGCTTGGCGCACTGCTGTGCTACTAATTCTTAAATGATTCCAAACAAATGTTGGCATATTTTCCACAGTAAAATCGTGTTGATGTGCATAGTGTTGTAAAAGGTTGATATCACCTTGCCGTTCGAATCCAAATCGAAAGTCATCACCAATAGTGATAAATTTGGCTTTTAGCTTATTGATTAACCAATCTTGAATAAAACAATCAGCTGACATGCGGGCAAAGGTCTGAGTAAATGGAATCGCTATAATATAATCAATCCCAAGTTCTTTAATAAAAATCACCTTTTCTTGAAATGATGTTAACCGTGAGGGCGCATTATTAGGATTAAAAAACTCTAATGGCTGTGGTTCAAATAACATTAAAACAGTCGGTAAATTTAATTTTTTACCTTGTTTAATAAGATGATGAATTAATTGCTGGTGACCCAAATGCACACCATCAAAATTTCCTAATGTTAAAACGCATTGAGAAAATTGATTTTTTAAATTAGCGATACCACGGATAATCTTCATGAAAACAATGTTATTTATATTAAGTAGCCGAGAATTATACCAATCTTTCTTGAAGATGCACGCAATATAAAGCCGGATTTGTTATTGTCTTACATCACTTATTTTAATATGTTTTGGACCGATATTTAATGCTAAGTTTGGGCTTAACATCAATATCAATCAAATCGGGTTATTGTTGTTAATAATGATTGAGTGCTCGTAAAAATTCTTGTCTAGTACTTGGGTTTGTTTTAAACCCGCCGCCCAAAGCTGTTGTCGTTGTTCTACTGCTTGAATCTTTAATGCCTCGCGCTTTAACACAATAGTGGGTTGCATCAATAGATACTGCTACATTGACCGTTCCCAATAAGGTCTGTAGTGCGACTAAAATTTGTTGGGTCAGTCGTTCTTGTACTTGAGGGCGCTGCGAAAAAAATTCAACTATACGATTAATTTTTGATAAACCAATCACTTTATCTTTAGGAATATAAGAAACTGTTGCTTTGCCGTCGATGGTGACAAAATGGTGTTCGCAAACACTGGTAAGCGTAATATCCCTAACGGTTATCATTTCGTCAACTTGCATTTTATTTTCAATTAAGGTGATTTTCGGAAAGTTTTCATAGTAAAGCCCCGAAAAAATCTCATCAACGTACATCTTAGAAACTCGATGTGGTGTTTCAGCCAGACTGTCATCTGTTAAATCAAGTTCCATTAACTTCATAATTTCACGAAAATGAGCCTCAATTTTAGCCTTACGCTCACTATTATCCATAGCTAGACGACATGATGGCGTTTCAAGATTTTTATCAGCTAAGGCCGCTTTGACTTTTTGCGCAGCTAGACTTAATTGTGTCATTTATCAAATACTCAGGCAAAAAATAGATACGATATTATATAACAGTCACAGTGTAAGATACAGTTTTTTACGCGTTTTTTATACTAAAGTGTATGACTTACATTAAACATTTTTACGTTATATTATCGGTCATAATAAGAATATTATTGCCAATTAGGTTATACTATTGACTATTATATAGCATAACCTAGGTGATTATGATGCCAAATAACACACCCATTATCTTAATTGATGGATCTTCTTATCTTTATCGTGCTTTTTTTGCATGTCCTCCGTTAACTAATGCCAAAGGTGAACCAACAGGGGCTATTTTTGGTGTCATTAATATGATTCGTAGTTTAATTAACCAATTTAATCCGACTCATATCGCTGTGGTTTTTGATGCTAAAGGGGGATCTTTTCGTAATGAGATTTATAGCGAATATAAAGCAACCCGAGAGGCGATGCCTGAAAATCTTCGACCGCAAATTGAGCCTATTCATACTATTTTGAAAGCGATGGGATTACCTTTACTATGTATTGAAGGTGTTGAAGCCGATGATGTTATTGGTACGTTAGCCAGACAAGCTGAAAGCGAAAATTTGGATGTGCTAATTAGTACTGGTGATAAAGATATGGCTCAGTTAGTGAGTAATAACATTACTTTAATTAACACTATGAATAACACCGTACTTAATCCTCAAGGGGTGATGGAAAAATTTGGTGTTCCACCCGAGAAAATTATTGATTATTTAGCACTGCGTGGCGATTCTTCCGATAATATTCCTGGCGTTCCTGGTATTGGTGAAAAAACAGCTCAAAGCTTATTAGCTGAATTTAGTGGCATCACAGATATTTATGCTCGTCTTGATGAAATTGAAAAACTTTCAATTCGTGGCGCAAAATCTTTAAAACAAAAACTGATTGATAACCAAAAAGAGGCTGAACTCTCTTATCTACTTGCCACCATTAAAACTGATGTAGAATTGGATTTTACTAGCGAACAACTGATGGTAAGTGATATTGATGTCAATGCATTAAACGAATTATTTGCCTACTACGGTTTTCACCGCTGGCAAAAAGAGTTAATGGCTGGTAGCTTTTTAAAACAGCAGAAAGGACGAGTAACCGAAATTAATGATAATCTTTCGCTGTTTACTGACGATGAGAGTACAGCTAAAGCGAAGCGTGAAACTGATTATCAATGCATTTTAACTTCAGCACAACTTGAGCAATGGCTCACTAAGTTAAGTAGTAGTAAGCAATTTGCTTTTGATACAGAAACAGATAGTGTTGATCATGTGCATGCTAAACTCGTTGGAATATCGTTAAGTGTCGTTCCTTATCAAGCCGCTTATATTCCTCTAGCTCATCAATACTTAGGAGTTCCAGATCAGTTACCACTTGATGAAGTATTAGCAAAATTAAAACCAATTTTAGAAAATCCTAATATCAAAAAGATCGCGCAAAATGCTAAGTTTGATTATAGTGTTTTGGCTAATTATGATATTAAAGTGCAAGGCATTGCTTTTGATACGATGCTTGAATCTTATGTCTTAAATAGCACCGAACGCCATGATATGGATAGTATGGCTAATCGTTACTTGAATCATAAAACTATTACTTATAATGAGCTGACTAAGTTAGATAAAAAACAGCTAACTATTGATGCCATTGATATTGAAAGAACCACCCAATATGCCGCTGAAGATGCGGATATTACGTTACAGCTGCATAATAAATTGTGGCCAAGCCTTGAAAAAGATCCAAAATTAATCAAACTTTTTACTGATGTTGAGATGCCGCTTGCTCTGGTACTTGCCGAGATGGAAAGAACAGGGGTATTAGTCGATGCTAAGTTACTCAATGAATATTCAAAGGAATTGGACACCAAACTTAGGGAAACCGAGCAGCAACTACAATTACTGGCTGGCGAAAAATTTAATCCAGCTTCGCCAAAACAAATACAAGCTATTTTATTTGATAAACATCAATTGCCGGTATTGAAAAAAACACCTAAGGGCGATCCCTCAACCAGTGAAGAGGTATTAAGTGAACTTGCTAACGATTATCAATTGCCACGTATAATTTTGTTCTATCGCGGCTTGGCAAAATTAAAAAATACCTATACCGATAAATTACCGTTAATGATTAGCCCTATTGATCATCGTATCCATACCAATTATAACCAAATTGGTACAGTGACTGGGCGCTTATCTTCTAATGACCCAAATTTACAAAATATTCCAGTTAGAAATGAAGAGGGTCGCCGCATTCGTCAAGCGTTTATCGCCCCAGAAGGGTATAAAATCATCTCGGCTGATTACTCCCAAATTGAGCTACGTATAATGGCGCATTTATCGCAAGATAAAAGTCTACTTAATGCTTTTGCTCATGACAAAGATATTCACCGTGTAACTGCGGGCGAAATTTTAGGTAAATCAGAAAGAGAAGTGACATCAGAAGAAAGGCGTCGAGCAAAAGCGGTGAATTTTGGGCTGATTTATGGCATGAGTGCTTTTGGTTTGTCGAAACAGATCAATGTAGCTCGTAAAGAAGCACAATTTTATATTGATCGTTATTTTGAACGCTACCCCGGTGTGCAAATTTATATGGAACAAACGCGTCAGTTTGCCGCTGAACATGGTTATGTTGAAACATTATCGGGGCGACGTTTATATCTACCAAAAATTACCTCAACAAATGGTATTGAGCGCCGCGGCGCAGAACGCGCAGCGATTAATGCACCGATGCAAGGCACTGCTGCTGATATTATCAAAATCGCCATGATTGAGATGAACAAATGGATTAAAAAACAGCCAGCTGGCAATATAAGAATGGTTATGCAAGTGCACGATGAGTTAGTGTTTGAGGTTAAGCATGAATTAGTTGATGCGTATCGAACTGAAATTAAATCTATTATGGAAAATTGTTACCAATTATCAGTCCCGTTAAAAGTGGATGTTGGTGTGGGTAATAATTGGGATGAAGCACATTAATTTTTAGTTAAAACACCAATAGATTTAGTTGTTCAGCGGTTTATATTAAATCGTCTAAATCAACTTAACTGTATTAACGATTGTCGCGATAATGTTGCCGATAGTAATCGGCTATTGCCGAAACCTTTTACCATGCTAGAATAAGCAACTAAACTGAATTTATATCAAAAAGTTATTCTATTGACTGATTGGGTCGAATTAGAGAAAAAAAGCGTTGGTTTTGAGTTTTCATGACCAAGCTTACTTTTGTTATTATTAGGATTATTTCATGAAAATTAAAACTCGTTTTGCGCCAAGTCCAACAGGCTATTTACATGTTGGTGGTGCTCGTACTGCACTTTATTCTTGGCTCTATACTCGCCATGCCAAAGGTTCATTTGTCTTACGTATAGAAGACACTGATCTTGAGCGTTCAACACCAGAAGCGATTGAAGCTATTATGGATGGTATGAATTGGCTTAAATTGTCATGGGATGAAGGTCCATATTTCCAAACAAAGCGTTTTGATCGTTATAATCAAGTTATTGACGAAATGTTGGCCAAAGGGACAGCTTACCGTTGCTATTGTTCTAAAGAGCGTCTAGAAAAACTACGCGAAGAGCAGATGGCAAAAGGGGAAAAAGCCCGTTATGATGGGCATTGTCGTTGTGATGCTGTACAACAACAGCATAATCATAATGAGCCGCATGTTGTGCGTTTTGCTAATCCGGTTGATGGTGTTGTTGTTTTCAATGATTTAATCCGTGGTCCAATTGAAATTGCCAATAAAGAACTTGATGATTTAATCATTCGCCGAACTGATGGTTCACCTACTTATAATTTTTGCGTAGTTGTTGATGATTGGGATATGCAAATTACGCATGTTATACGTGGTGAAGATCATATTAATAATACGCCTCGTCAAATTAATATTCTTAGAGCATTAGGTGCACCGCTTCCTGAGTACGGGCATGTCTCAATGATTTTAGGTGACGATGGGCAAAAATTATCAAAACGTCATGGTGCAGTAAGTGTGATGCAGTATCGTGATGATGGTTATTTACCTGAAGCATTACTCAACTATTTGGTGCGTCTTGGTTGGTCACATGGCGATCAAGAGATATTTTCAATATCTGAAATGATAGATTTATTTTCGTTAAATGCAGTAAGTAAATCTGCTAGTGCATTTAATACCGAAAAGTTACTTTGGTTGAATCATCATTATATTAATCATTTGGATGCCGATTATGTTGCGCAGCATTTAGTTTGGCATATGAACCAACATGGCTATGATTTAAGTAAAGGTCCTGATCTTATAACCATAATTAAATTATTTGCTGAGCGTTGTAAAACTTTGAAAGAGATGGCTGAGTCATGTGCGTATTGTTATCAAGATTTTGATGATTTTGATGCTGATGCAGCTAAAAAACACCTACGCCCAGTTGCTAAAGCGCCACTATTAACGATTAAAGCGAAAATTGAGGCGATTGCTGATTTTGATTGGCAAATTGATAAAATTCATCATGCTATTGAAGCAACCGCAACTGAGCTTGAGGTTGGTATGGGTAAAGTGGGTATGCCATTACGCGTTGCTGTAACGGGTATTGGTCAATCTCCATCGGTTGATGCAACCGTTTTTGCTGTAGGTAAAAAACGTACTTTAGCGCGCATAGATAAAGCGCTTGCTTATATTGCTCAACGAGAACAGACATCAGTGTGATTTAATTATCATTGCCGGCAAAACCGGCAATGAATGTTATGGGTTAGGAATATTAAATGGTACGTTTAAAGAAGCGTTATTCGATCCCATCTTTTCTATTACTCATTGTGCTATTATTTAGTTCATTTGGATGGTGGTATTGGCAGACTTTAAAACAAGAACTCGGCCTTACAGTTGATTGGCGAGGTATGAGTATTAGTTTTAATGGTTTATGTTTTGATGAACTGACCCTAACTAAACAATCTCAACTGACAATTACCGGTAAAAATTTAAAATTTTCATGGTCGAATTTATCGGCAACAGATTTAGAAATTTACTGGCAAGCAAATCAAAGTAAAATCGATACAGATTCATTGCCAATAGATGATAAAAGTCATACTGAACAATCAGATAGCCCCTTTTCCAATTTCGCTAGTTTTTATGCATGGCTTCCAAAATTAATACATATTGATTCATTACGTTTTTATCAGCAACAAAATGAACTTATTGATATTAAAATTAGTGTCGAAAAGCAGCTAGATTCATTGCAACTTCACGCCTCATTCAATAAAAATTATAGTGGTGAACTTTCAGCTAATTTATTGTTAAATCGTGCTGAATCTCGAGTGGATATAACCACTGCTGAATTTAATACTATCTTAAATCAAGCTGATATAAAAAATGCCAAAATAACGATTCTTTTTAATGGCTGGCTAAAAAATGATCGCCTTTCACTCAATGTCAGTAACTCGACAATAAATGCAGAGCAAGTAAATATTTCACCCAACATAATGTTAGCTAATCTTAATGGCACACTTAATTTTGCAATGCAATCTAAAATTCCAGTCAATATTGAAGATGTCATAATTGATGGAAGATTCAATATCCAAAATTTGGATGGTATTTATGATAATGTTGAAATTAAATCAGCATCAAGTGGTGGGCAACTTTTAGTTAAAGATAATAAATTCTTGATTGAAACATTTAATACAAAAATACGAAATGTGAATGTCGGCATATTATTTGAAAATGTAAAATTTGCCGGAGAATATTTAGCATCTTTTGAAGCCATAAGCAAAGGAAAATTAAGTTGGCATCGCTTTGAGTCCAAGCTTTTTTCTGGAAAAATTTTGGTTAACAATAGCACAATAAATTTCAATAAACTTAAGCAAACTATCAGAGTCTATTTAAAAGCAATCCAATTAAAAGATATCTTAACCACTTATCCGGTTGAGGGACTTAAAGGTGAAGGATCTATTGATGGTATGTTACCAATCAAAATAACTCAGATTTCAACAGCAAATAATAATAGGTATAATGTCTCTATTGAAAACGGTGAACTTGCTACAACTGCATCAGGGTATTTAGCATTTAATAATTCAGCATTGCAAGATTATGCAAAAAACAATCCTAACATGCAATTAGTCACCAATGTGTTACAAAATTTTGAATATACTAAACTTGCGGCTAGTGTTAATTATGCTGATGAAATAGCAAATTTAGCGATTAACATTCAAGGCAAAAATCCAAAAATAAAAAAAGGCAAAGCCGTTAATTTAAATATCAATCTACAAGAAAATATTGTTAAATTATTGATGAGCTTACAATTATCAGATCACATTAGTGAACCGATTCGTCAACGTATTGAAGCACATTTAAAGAAGGAATCTTTTAAATAAGAGGTTATTTTATGCTACGAAATGTTATTGCAATGGTGATATTTGCCACTATATTAAGTGGATGTTCACCTACAGTTAAAGTAGAAGCGCCAAGTGAACCTATTAATATTAATTTAAATGTAAAGATAGATCACCAAATTAATATTAAAGTTGATAAAGCATTAGATAATATTATTAATAAATCTGGCTTATATTAAATGATTGGATTTTAGTGTTTGATTGGCATTTTTAAAAATAATAAATAAAAATCTAATATGGTATATCAATAACTTTTGTTATTTATATTCAATTTAATAAATTATGATGTAATTGTTTAGGGGGTTGTTATGACAATCTATAAAAAAGTATCATGTGTTTTATTGTCGATGGTTTTATCTTTTTCCGTTTTTGCATTAAATTTAGATCAAGCAATGGATGCATTGAGTCAAGCTAAAGCACAAGGTTTTGTCGGTGAGCAAGATGATGGTTATTTAGGTGTAGTTAAAAATGAAGCTAATGCAAGTGAAATTGCTCAATTAATTAACCAGGCTCGTAAAGCACAATATCAAAAAGTCTCTGCTGAAACTAATGTGTCTTTAAGTGAAGTTGAAAAAAGAGCGGGTAGTAAAGCCCAAGAGAAAACCCCAACAGGGCAATATATTAAGCAACAAGGTCGCTGGTTAAAAAAATAATTTTTAGCTTTTCGCAGTAATAGGAAAAGTATAATCACATTGTACTTTAATTGTGTATGAATAATGTGTATGCTGTTAAACAGATAGTTTGACATACCTTATTTTACTAATAACAATGGTGTGAATTTTTTATATAGTTAGTTTTTTATTTTGTAATAGTATCGCGTATGCGATTTTAAATGGAGAAAATCAATGTGTTCGATTTTAGGTATTCTTGATATTAAATCAGATCCAGAACAACTACGAACAAAAGCACTAGAATTATCAAGTCTACAGCGTCATCGTGGACCTGATTGGTCTGGTATTTTTGCTTCTGATAAAGCAATTCTTGCTCATGAACGTTTATCAATTGTTGACGTCAATACTGGATCCCAGCCACTTTATAATAAAGATAAAACATTAGTTTTAGCAGTTAATGGCGAAATTTATAATCATCAAGAACTCCGAAATCAGTACAAAGATCGTTATGAATTTCAAACAGGATCAGACTGTGAAGTGATCCTTGCCCTGTATCAAGAAAAAGGCATTCATTGCCTTGATGACTTACAAGGTATGTTCGCTTTTGTTCTTTATGATATTAATAAAGACGCTTACTTTATTGGTCGTGACCATATTGGTATTATCCCTATGTATATGGGTTATGACGAAAATGGTACATTTTACGTCGCTTCTGAAATGAAAGCATTAGTCCCAGTTTGTAAAACAATTGAAGCTTTCCCGCCGGGCAGTTATTTATCAAGCACTGAAGGTGAAATCAAAACTTATTACAAACGCGATTGGATGGATTACGAAAATGTCAAAGATAATAAAACTGACATTAACGAACTTCGTGTAGCATTAGAAGAGTCGGTTAAAAGCCATCTTATGTCTGATGTACCTTATGGCGTACTACTTTCTGGAGGACTTGATTCTTCGGTTATTTCAGCTATTACCAAAAAATTCTCAGCAAGACGGGTTGAAGATCATGAAAAATCTGAAGCTTGGTGGCCACAATTGCATTCATTTGCTGTTGGCTTGAAAGGCGCGCCTGATCTTAAAGCTGCACAGGCTGTTGCTGACCATCTTGGTACCGTTCACCACGAAATTAACTTTACTATTCAAGAAGGTATTGATGCTATTCGTGATGTGATTTATTTTATTGAAACTTACGATGTAACAACCATCCGAGCTTCTACACCAATGTATTTGATGGCTAGAAAAATTAAAGCGATGGGCATTAAAATGGTCTTATCGGGTGAAGGTGCCGATGAAGTATTTGGTGGTTATTTGTATTTCCATAAAGCGCCAAACGCCAAAGAGTTCCATGAAGAAACGGTTCGTAAATTAGCGGCACTTCATATGTATGATTGTGCTCGTGCTAATAAAGCAATGGCAGCATGGGGTGTTGAGGCTCGTGTTCCATTCTTGGATAAAAAATTCTTAGATGTGGCTATGCGTATTAACCCTAAAGATAAGATGTGTGGCAGCAACGGCAAAATGGAAAAACATATTGTCCGTGAAGCATTTGAGTCTTATTTACCCGCATCTGTTGTTTGGCGTCAAAAAGAACAGTTTTCTGATGGTGTAGGTTATAGCTGGATTGACACATTAAAAGAGATTGCTGAAAGTAAAATTACTGACCAGCAATTAGCAAATGCTAAATTCCGTTTTCCGTATAACACACCAGCTTCAAAAGAAGCATATATGTATCGTGAAATTTTTGATGAATTATTCCCAGTTGAAAGTGCTGCTCACTGTGTACCGGGTGGTCCAACTGTTGCTTGTTCAACTGCAAAAGCGATTGAGTGGGATGAATCATTCAAAAACCTCAATGATCCATCAGGTCGTGCTGCGATAGGCGTGCATAATGATGCTTATAAAAAGTAATATATCAAATTTAAATACTCGCTTATTTATCTGAGTTAATTATAAAAAGGGCTATATGCCCTTTTTTATTTTCAGTGAAGTCTAAATGCTTTCTTTATGGTCCTATCTGTTCGGGATCTTATCATTCACCTGCCGTGATTAATTATTTCTATTACCGATACTCATTTTCAGTATGATTCAATTGGATTGGTTAATTTGATAATTGATCGATTAAATTGCATTAAGATTTTTATCAAAAATGGTTTTATTGGCTTTCCAATATCTCTGGTTTTTGGGCTCTATTTAATAGAAAAGTTTTTTATTAAATCTGTGATCTAAATTCACTTTTTTCTAAATCTTATAAACTATACTAAATGTTACCAGTCACATTATGGCTGTTTGGAAAGTAAATTATCTTTATTTTCCGATAATTAATACGTAAGGGTGTATGATTAATTAGGAGCATTGAGTGAAAAATTATAAAATTGCAATAATCAACTCAAGTAGTTTTGGAAAATATTTTCCTGATCATTTAAAACGATTAGAAAAAATTGGTGAAGTAAAACATTTTACTTTCGAAAATAATATTCCCGGAATAGAACTCGCCGACGCATTGCAAGAATTCAATATTGTTATAGCAAGTGTTAGACCCTTTTTTAACAAGGCGTTTTTTGATAATAAAAAACAACCTCTACTCCTACTTTCACGCCATGGCATCGGCTTTAATAATGTTGATGTTGTAGCAGCTAAAGAGCATGGAACTATCGTCACTATTGTGCCGCCTTTAGTGGAGCGTGATGCGGTTGCCGAAAATGCTGTGACTAATTTATTAGCATTAATTAGACAAACAGTTCAATCTCAAGCTGCGGTTAAGGCAAATGAATGGAAAAAAAGAGCCTCTTTTCTAGGCATCAATGTTACGGGTAAAACTGTTGGTGTTATAGGATGTGGGAATATTGGTAGCCGCGTAGCAGAGATATTTAAACACGGTTTTAATGCTCGATTGCTGGTTGTTGATCCTAAGGTTAACAAAACATGGGCGAGTAAACACAATATTGAAATTGTTGAGTTAGATTATTTGCTAAAAAATGCTGATATCATCTCTTTAAATGCATCATTAAACGAAACAAGCTACCATATTTTAAAACAACCTCAATTTTCTTTGATGAAAAAAGGTGTTTATATTACAAATACCGCACGAGCCGAATTGATTGACGAAAGTGCATTAATTAACGCCCTAGATAGTGGTATTGTTGCAGGACATGCAACAGATGTAATGTACGTTGAACCTTCATATAACGATAATCCCTTAGTCCAGCATCCAAAAGTGCTTGTCACACCTCATACTTCAGCTTATGCCATTGAATGTTTACAAGGTATGGGTGAAAAATGTGTGCAGGATGTAGAAAATTTTGTCAATAATTTACAATTGCAATCCGTTGTTTCTTAAGGGGTTATTTTAAAGTTTAATTGATAATAACAATATCAAGGAGTTTAGATATGCAAGATATGCATGTTACATTTCTACAAGCCGCTATTATTTCAATATGGGTTGCGATGGTTATGTCTCGCGGACTAGGTGGCGCAACTTTGACACTCAGATTTACACCGATGATGACGGGTTTAATTGTCGGTATTGTCTTTAATGATATTCATAATGCCATGATAACCACAGCAGCTATTCAGCTAATCTACATGGGCGTTTTTTCACCAGGCGGGCAAATGCCATCAGAACCCGCTATAGCAACAGCCGTTGCGGTTCCTGTCGCTTTACTGGGTAAAATGGAACCAACTGCCGCAGTTGCTGTTGCAGTGCCTGTTGGATTATTGGGATCTTACCTATATCAGTTAAGATTTTTCTTTAATACGATGATTATGAAATTAACTGAAAAGTATGCACAAGAGGCAAATAGCTCTGGTCTAACTTTATCAATCATCATACTACCAATAATTTGTAGCTTTGTTCTTTTCGTCCCATTTATGTTTGTAGCACTGTATTTTGGTGCACCAATTATTGCGGATGTTATTAAAACAAATGCAGGGGGATTAGTTTTCCACATTCTTAATGTTATTGGTGGCGGACTTGCTGCTGTTGGTATTGCATTAACTATCTATGTTATTGGTAAAAAAAGTTACATTATTTTCTTTTTACTTGCGTATTTTATGGCTGTAATGGCAAAACCACTTAATATCACCATGGTCACTTACGCGATTGTTGGCGCTATCATTGCATTTATTTTTGTTCTAGCAAAAAGTGAAGCAGTTAATTCTGTCGCAGATCAACCAAGAAGTAATTCAAATAATAACAATCAAATTGATGATGATGATTATTAATCTGTAACTATTTGATTAATAGATCAGAAAGAGGAATTTTATAATGACACAAATAGTACAAGAAAGTATCGATCTAAAACCAGAGGCAATTACTAAACGAGATATCACTTTTGCTTGGTTACGGTGGTATTATGCTAATGAGATCCCACACTCATTTGACCGTTATCTAGCTGCTTCTTTAATGTGGGGATTAATGCCAATTCTTAAAAAATTATATAAATCAAAAAGTGAGTTAGCTGCTGCTTACCAAAGACATTTGCTGTTTTTTAATACTCAGATAACCTGGGGAGGCGGCACTATCTCAGGCATTATGGCTTCATTAGAATCTGTAAGAGCTGATGAAGTTTATCAGAAAAAATCGATCAGTATTGATAATGATGTACTTTATAATACCAAAGCGGGTTTAATGGGGGCCTTAGCGGGAATTGGTGACGCGATTGACTCAGGAACCATTCAGTATATCTTCATAGCCATTGCGCTACCTTGGGCTCAAGAAGGTCTAGCAATCGGTGCTTTATTTCCTTTCTTTGCTTTTGTTATCTATCAACTTTTTGTGGGGTATTATTTTGCTCAGTTAGGCTTTAAATTAGGTCGAAATGCGGCAACTGAAGTTGTTGGTAATAAAATGCAGATGATTATTGAAGCACTATCCATTTTAGGGTTGTTCATGATGGGTATTTTAGCTGCTAGTTATATTAAAGTATCATCAAGTTTAAAATTTACTTTATCAGGCAAAGATTTTGTGATCCAAGACACGTTGGACAAAATTTTGCCTGGTGTTTTGCCACTTATGGTTGTGATGGGATTATATTTCTATTTTTATAAGAAAGGATTAAAGGTAACTCAAGCATTAGTTGGATTAACAGTAATACTCGGTGTATTAGCAGCTATTGGCATTTTATAAAGTTAAAAAATATAGAGGTTAAATTATGGGAAAAGTCGTTTTAGCGCGCGTAGATAGTCGCCTTATTCATGGTCAAGTTGCCACTAATGTTTCTAAAGCAGCCGGAGCAAATGCGTTGTTTGTAGCTGATGATTACTCTGCAAATGATGAGTTTACTAAAAATATTATTTTAGGTGCTGGTGCCAGTACAGGACATAAAATAAGAGTATTAAAAGAAGATGGTGCAGTAAGATATTGGAATGATCGCCAGTATGATGATTTTAATGTTATTTTGATTACTAAAAATATTGAAGTCATGTATAAAATTATTAAAGCGGGCGTGCCAATAACCAATCTTAATATTGGAGGTTTACCACTTGTACCGGGAGCAACGTCAATAATTAAAGAAGTATCAATTAATAAACAACAACTTGATTTGCTAATCGATTTACAAAACAGCTATCCCAATATGGATATCTATTTTCAAGCAACCCCTTCTTTGAAAAAAGTAACGTTAAGTGAAGCGATTAAAATGTTTGAATAATCGAGGAAAATAATATGATAGGTGTATTATTAGTTAGTCATGGCAAGATGGCTGAAGGGATTAAAGATAGTGTCACAATGATTGTTGGCGAACAAGATAAATTTGCATCATTATCGCTCAATCCAGGACAAGATATTAATCAATTAAAAACCGATTTGTTTAATTGTTCAAAGTCACTTAATAGTGGTAAAGGTGTATTAATTTTTGTCGATTTGTTTGGTGCCTCGCCTTATAACGCATCAATGCGATGTTTGCCTGAGTGGGAAAAATTAGGTATGAATGTTCGGATAATTACCGGTATGAACTTGCCAATGGTCATTAATGCTGTATGTAATAGGGATTCATTATCACTACTGGATTTAGCAAAAGAGTCTATTGAGGCAGGACAAGAAAATATTCAAGAAGCTATTGGCAATATGGCTAATTTAGCCCAATCTCAAAACGAAGATGATTATTGATTAAACTTACATCTTCAATAGATAATCATCATTTTAATATTATCTATTTGTTTCGCTGTTAGTGTGAATGATAAATCGCACTAACAGTTTTTCTAAATTCAAATAATGATTAAAAATGGATAAATTTAAAGACCTTGTACTAAGATATTGTGTCATTTTTGGTAAACGATTTACGTCTAAAGAGAAAATTACTTTTTTAAGAGTAATATCGAAAGAACTGATTCAATTAGGTTATAGTGTTGAAGCCAAATTAGCAAAATTAAAGTTAGCAACAAGACGATATGAAAATTATTACAATGCTTATATTGGTGATTTAAATAATGCTGAATTAATTATTTGTACTTATTATGATACAGGTATTAAAAATTTTAATCTTCAGAAAAAATACGCATTCACGCCTCAATTTAGTAAATTAGGTTATTTTGTAGGTATTTTACCTATTATTATCTTATTTATCGCGTCACTGATATTAAATTACTTTGTTTTTATTCCTAAAATTCAATTTGAGGGATTTTTTAGTATTTCCGGCATATTGTCGATTATTTCGACCATTTTATTATTTTTTATTGTTTTAAAATACAAAAATGGCATTCCCAATCAAAAGAATTTTGTTTGTAATACTTCAAGTATTATTACAATTATTAATTTAATTCATAAGTTTGATAAAAAAGAAAAGAAAAAAATTGCGTTTGTTTTATACGACGATGGTAATGGTGGCCAATATGGTTTAAAAATGTTAGAAAGCTATTCGGAACAAATAAAAGATAAAAAATTTATTTTTATCGATAGTATTGGTAATGGGGATGATTTAATTTTTTTAAAACCGAAAACATCAATGCTAACTTTAGATGGTGTGACTTTTCATTCTGGTGAAATGGCAACACAATTAACCAACTACTTAATGATTACATCTGGTAATATCGATCAAGATAGTAAAATTCTTATCAAGAATGCTAGCTCTTCAAAAGATAATTATCTATCAGAGCAAATAATCACCAAGCATACTCAATCTCTTGTAAATGTATGCAAGGCTTTACTCACCAAACACACTAAATAATTCATTAATTGAGTAATTTTTTATAAAAAAAACGGGGTATACCCCCGTTTTTATTACTCGCTTATTCGTCATTGCATGACGACTTAATATTATTAATGTGCAGCACCTTTAGGCGCGCCAATTGGTAAAATTGTACGACCATATTGTTCATTAAGTACTTCGGCCATGGCAAGGTAAATAGCGCTAGCTCCGCAGATAATACCTTCAAAACCAGCTATATGAATAATGTCATGGTTGCCACAAATGTTACCAATTGCTAATAAAGCAAATAAAATCGTTAAACTAGCAAAAACAAATTGTAATGCACGATTAGCTTTTAAGGTACCTATAAACATGAAAGCGGTAAAAATCCCCCATAACGCAAGGAAAATACCGACAAAAGTTGCATCAGTTGGTGCAGTTGCTGGTGATGTTGGTAAATACCAAATTCCCACTAATGCAATCCAAAAGAAACCATAAGAGGTGAATGCAGTTGTACCAAACGTGTTACCTTTGCGAAATTCTAAAATTCCAGCAATGACTTGCGCAAGCCCACCATAAAAAATACCCATAGAAACGATTGCTGTCATCACAGGGAAAAATCCTGCATTATGAATATTTAATAAAATGGTGGTCATGCCAAATCCCATCAAGCCAAGTGGACCTGGGTTTGCAAGTTTAGTTTGTTCCATAAGGATCCTATAAATAATTATCATAATAAAAAAGAGCGGCAATAATAAGTGTAGAAAAGCTGATAATCAAGATTTAAGAAAAAATAATTTTTTTTCCCCCTTGATATTGATAATAATGTTCCCATTTATGTGGAAACAATAACATTTCTTTGTGAAAAATAAGCTCTTGAAAATAAATATTTAAGACTTATATACAAGAAATAAAATACAGGTTTTGAGGAGAAAAGATTATGGGTAAAATTATTGGTATTGATTTAGGTACAACAAATTCATGTGTTGCAGTAATGGACAATGGTCAAGCAAAAGTATTAGAAAACGCCGAAGGCGATCGTACAACCCCGTCAATTATTGCATATACACAAGATGGTGAAATTTTAGTTGGTCAACCCGCTAAACGCCAAGCAGTAACCAATCCACAAAATACACTATTTGCAATTAAACGTTTAATTGGTCGTCGTTATGATGATGCCGAAGTACAACGTGATGTTGCTATTATGCCTTATAAAATTGTTAAAGCTGATAATGGCGATGCATGGGTAGATGTCAAAGGTCAAAAAATTGCGCCACCGCAAATCTCTGCTGAAGTATTGAAGAAAATGAAAAAAACCGCAGAAGATTATCTTGGTGAGCCAGTAACTGAAGCAGTTATCACTGTTCCAGCGTATTTTAATGATGCACAGCGTCAAGCAACTAAAGATGCGGGTCGTATTGCTGGTTTAGATGTTAAACGTATTATTAACGAACCAACAGCCGCTGCACTTGCTTACGGTTTAGATAAAGATGTAGGTAACCGCACTATTGCTGTATATGACCTTGGTGGTGGTACATTTGATATCTCAATTATCGAAATTGATGATGTTGATGGCGAAAAAACATTCGAAGTATTAGCAACTAATGGTGATACTCATTTAGGTGGTGAAGACTTTGACTCACGCTTAATTAACTATTTAGTTGATGAATTTAAACGTGAACAAGGATTCGATCTTAAAAATGATCCACTTGCAATGCAACGTTTAAAAGAAGCGGCAGAAAAAGCGAAAATTGAATTATCATCAGCACAACAAACTGATATCAACTTACCATATATCACTGCTGATGCATCAGGTCCAAAACACTTAAATATTAAAGTGACACGCGCTAAACTTGAATCATTAGTTGAAGATTTAGTAAAACGCTCAATGGATCCGGTTAAAACTGCACTACAAGATGCTGGTTTATCAGTATCTGATATTAAAGATGTTATTTTAGTCGGTGGTCAAACTCGTATGCCTATGGTGCAAAAAGCGGTTGCTGACTTCTTTGGTAAAGAACCACGTAAAGATGTTAACCCTGATGAAGCTGTAGCAGTAGGTGCAGCAGTACAAGGTGGTGTACTTGGTGGTGATGTTAAAGATGTGTTATTACTTGATGTAACACCATTATCTTTAGGTATTGAAACAATGGGTGGTGTGATGACTACCTTGATTGAGAAAAACACAACTATCCCAACTAAACATAGTCAAGTGTTCTCAACAGCTGAAGATAATCAATCAGCGGTAACCATTCATGTGTTACAAGGTGAACGTAAACGTGCAAGTGATAACAAATCATTAGGTCAGTTTAATCTTGATGGTATTCAAGCTGCACCGCGTGGTATGCCACAAATTGAAGTAACATTTGATATTGATGCTGACGGTATCTTACATGTATCAGCAAAAGATAAAAACACAGGACGTGAACAAAATATTACTATTAAAGCTTCTTCTGGTTTAAGTGAAGAAGAGATTCAAAAAATGGTAAATGATGCTGAGGCGAATGCGGAAGCTGACCGTAAGTTTGAAGAGTTAGCTCAAATTCGTAACCAAGCAGATCACCTTGTTCACTCAACACGTAAACAAGTGTCTGATGCAGGCGATAAATTACCAGCTGCTGATAAAACAGCCATTGAAGATGCAGTGAGTGCATTAGAAGTTGCAGCGCGTGGTGAAGATAAAGCTGAAATCGAAGCGAAAATTAATGCATTAATGGAAGCATCTAAAAAATTGCTTGAATTAGCACAGCAACAAGGTCAGGCAGAACAGTCAGATCAAGCTGGAAGTAGCTCTACAGCGCAAGACGATGTTGTTGATGCAGACTTTAAAGAAGTTGATGATGATAAAAAATAAGCATTAACCGCTGTGTTTTTTAATGAGTTATTTCAACGAGTTTTAAACATGTAACACATTAAACGGGCGCGAGGTAACTCAAGCCCGTTTAGTTGTTTATGTAATAAATAAAAATAAAGGTAAATTATGGCGAAGAAAGATTATTATGAAACATTAGGCGTAAGTAAAAGTGCCACTGAAGCTGAAATAAAAAAAGCCTATAAACGCCTTGCCATGAAATATCATCCTGATAAAAATCAGGATAATAAAGCTGAAGCAGAAGCAAAATTTAAAGAAGTGAAAGAAGCTTATGAAGTTTTGACCGATGCGCAGAAAAAAGCAGCTTATGATCAATATGGGCATGCTGCTTTCGAGCAAGGTTTTGGCGGTGGTGCAGGAGCGGGTGCCGGTGGATTTGGTGGCTTCGGCGGCTTTAGTGGTGGTTCAGCATTTGATGATATATTCAGTGATTTCTTTGGTGGTGGTCGTGGCGGACGAGCGCAAAGCGCATCACGTGGTGCTGATCTGCAATACAATATTACCTTAACACTTGAAGAAGCCGCTGCGGGTGTCAGCAAAGAAATAAAAGTACCAACATGGGTTACTTGTGATACTTGTCATGGTCAAGGTACAGAAAAGGCATCAGATGTTGTTACCTGTGAAACTTGCCATGGTGCAGGGGTTGTGCAAATGCGCCAAGGTTTCTTTGCCGTACAGCAAGAGTGTCCAACTTGTCATGGACGAGGCAAAGTGGTTAAAAATCCTTGTAAAAAGTGTCATGGCGAAGGTCGTATCCAAAAAACAAAAACACTTTCTGTAACTATTCCTGCGGGGGTGGATACGGGTAATCGTATTCGACTTTCCGGTGAAGGTGAAGCAGGCTTAAACGGTGCACCAGCTGGTGATTTATATGTTCAAGTGCAAGTTAAACCACATGGTATTTTTGAACGTGATGGTAATAATTTACATTGTGAAATTCCAATTAATATTGCATTGGCGTCACTAGGTGGAGAAGTTGAAGTACCAACACTTAATGGTAAAGTTAGTTTAACGATACCGGCCGAAACACAAACAGGAAAAATGTTTAGATTACGTGGTAAAGGTGTCAAATCATTACGCGGTAGTACAATGGGTGATTTGTATTGTCATGTTGTGGTTGAAACTCCTGTTAATTTAACGGGTAAACAAAAAGAGTTGTTAAAAGAATTAGGCGAAAGTTTTAAAGCCGATAAAAGTTCTAAGCATAGTCCAAAAGAAAAAAGCTTTTTTGATAAAGTGAAAAAGTTTTTTGGCTAATAATTTTCAATAATGTACAAATGGCGAGGCAGAAAAACTACCTCGCCATTTTTATTTATCTAGTTCATATCAATAAACCCTCATTTTTAAATGTTTTTTTGTTAATTCTTGATAGCTAAATTTTGTGCAATATTTTGTATCAAACGTAGATAATCGATGTTGTTCAAAATTAAATTGATGTAGTATATTGAATTACATATTATTTTTATTTGTACATAATTTTAATCACTTTTATCTATAGGATTTTTTTATGTTTTTAAAAAAACTTTGGCAAAAATTGCGACCACAAAATGAAGTCATTCCTCAACAATCAACACCAGATGATAACCTCAAAATAGCTATCCAATCCTTTTGGAATAAAGTTAAACAGTCAGAACAGCCGCTTAGTGAATTGCAACCCTTAGATTTAATGGAAAAGCTCAATAACTTGTTAAGTGAAAACCAATTAGACGTTATTGCCGAAATTATGGGGGGAGAGGTAAAAAAACATAAAATTATCTTTACTGCCGAAGGTAAAATTGAACGTTTTGAACTAGTAGTAGAAATTGTTAAATTAGCACCTAGTTTAGATCTATTTGAAATTGAGGCATTTCGACAACGAGCTAATAAAATTTCTGATTTTGAAATAAATTTTAATGGTACCTCTTTTTCATTGGGGGCATCAGATTTATTGATTCAATATCATGAAGATCATCGAAAAATTGCTTTGGATTTAATGTTTGCTAAACCAATCGCCAAAGATCAAATAAATTATGCACAAACATTAGCTTTAGTCATTTTGGATCATCTTTTAGGGGAGTACGACTTAGCTATAAAAGTGCAATCAATTAATTTTGTCGACACAATGCTTGATACTAATAGTATTACGGCTGAAGAGTTTGCTAAACGATTTGATGATATCTGGAAAAATGATTTAAAACACACCGGTATTTTTCCTATTTCTGAAAGTGAAGATCAATTGTTTGTATTCGAATTGGCAAGTAAAGATGATCCTGATGATACGACTTTAGTGCAGCGTAACGAGACGGCTAATGCATTGGCTTGTGATATTAATTATGGTTATGGACTTAATCTGAGTATAGAACTAGATTGTAAAGAGACCTTATCGTTGGTTTACGATATAGAAGATGCCATTAGCGCCGCTTTCCGTGAAAATAAGAAAGGCATTCATGCCCAAAATTCTTTACACCAAGCAACAAGAACTATGCTTTGGTATGTAGAAGATAAACATCGTGCTACTCAAATAATTCAAAATATATTAAATCAATATCAAGATCTATCAGTAAAAATCGACTGTGAGTTTGATCCTGCTTGGATGGAGTATTTAGCTTGGGTAGACTAGTTTAGAACAAAGAAATTTGTTTTTTCATAAAAAAAACCCAGCATAAGCTGGGTTTTAATCATTCGATAATAAACTAAAATTACATTTTAGTTGTGAATGTACGAGCAATAACGTCGCGTTGTTGTTCAGCAGTTAATGAGTTGAAACGAACTGCATAACCAGAAACACGAATAGTTAATTGTGGATATTTTTCTGGATGTTGAACAGCATCTTCTAAAGTTTCACGACGAAGAACATTCACATTTAAGTGTTGACCACCTTCAACTTTGATAGTTGGAGCAACATCTAATGGAACTTCACGATATTCGAATTGACCAAGTTCTGCAGTTGGGATAACTTGATCTTCTTTATAAACTGATTTTGCAGCTACACAACGAGCTTCTTTTGTTGAGTCGTCCAATAACCAGAAAGAGTTAAGAAGTGCTGCATTGTCTGCTTTAGTAATTTGGATACCTGTAATCATTTTTAAATCCTCCTAACGGGGCCTTATTGCCCTAAAATAATTAAGGTTAATATAGCACTTTCAAGTTTTGATTAAAGTCAAAAAAAGCTATTAATTCGATAAGTAATACCTTTGATAAAAAATGATTAATAATTTTTTTAAACTAATCAACTTATTGATATGTAAGATATTATTATTCAATTGTATTAAAATACTTTACAAGTAATAAAACGATGATTAATAAGTTAAGTAAATCAAGTTGCCTTAAAAACGGTATTTTTTACTTCAATTTTAAGTGGTTCCCTTAAGGTAAAAGTAAATTTTAATGCCACACCTAGCCTATTATCATTTAATAATTTTTTATCAATAGCAATACGCTTATCAATACAAATATGATTTTATGTATATTTTATCTTATTCATCCAAGTATACACATTACCAATAAACCATAAATATCATTAATCCCTTTGGGATGATTACTTTGATGATGAGTGTGTTACTCATTAATAAAATTAATCAGATTATTAATAAATCCAAATTTCAGATCTTAATTCATAAACTTGGATTATTACAAAAAAGATCGTTAAATATTGATACTATACGAACAAGTTATGTCTAATTTATGTTTGACTGAATTTTTAAGCGTGTTTATTTAGATTAAACGTACTTGATTACTGTTAGGTTTATTATTATTTTTAGGTATAATTAATGTTATCGGCTGATAATGTTGTTGAGCCATATGAAATAATAATATAGGTATTGTATGAGTAATCAATTAACATGGCATGATGTCATTGGATCGGAAAAAGATAAACCTTATTTTCAACAAATAATGCAATTTGTCGCATCAGAACGAGCTAAAGGTAAAGTGATTTACCCTCCACAGCATGATGTGTTTAATGCATTTCGCTTTACGCCTTTTAATGACATTAAAGTCGTGATATTAGGACAAGATCCATATCATGGACCAAATCAAGCTCATGGTTTGTCGTTTTCAGTACTACCTGGCGTTAAACCACCCCCATCGTTACTTAATATCTATAAAGAGCTTTCGACGGATATTGAGGGTTTTAAAATTCCTTCTTATGGTTATTTAGGTTCTTGGGCAAATCAAGGTGTTCTTTTATTAAATACGGTATTAACTGTTGAAGCAGGACAAGCTCATTCCCACGCTAAAATAGGTTGGGAAACGTTTACTGACCATGTTATTGCGGCAATTGATAAATATCTTGAAGGTGTTGTATTTTTATTGTGGGGATCACCCGCTCAAAAAAAAGGGCAATTTATCGATCGGCAAAAACATCATGTTTTAACGTCTGTGCACCCATCACCATTATCTGCACATCGTGGCTTTTTGGGTTGTAAGCATTTCTCAAAGGCAAACGATCTTATTATAAAACAGGGTAAAACCCCGATTGATTGGCAGCCACAACTTCCGGAAAAACAGTAATGAGTTATAGTAAAAAACGGCGAACTGGTTTGCAAGAAATTGCTAATTTAATTGGCATAAGTAAAATGACAGTGAGTCGATATTTACGCGATCCTAATTTAGTGTCTAAACCACTACAGTCTCAGATTTCAGCAGCAATCGAACAGCTTGGTTATATCCCTAATAAAGCACCTGATATGTTATCAAATGCAAAAAGTAATGCGATTGGGGTTGTGTTTCCATCGTTAACCAACCAAGTTTTTGCTGATATTTTAAAAGGAATTGAGATGGTTACTGATGCCAAAGGATATCAGACCATGATTACTCATACAGGGTACAATGTCGATAAAGAAGAGCAACGTGTTCGTTCGTTACTCTCTTATAATATTGATGGATTAATCTTAACTGAAAGAATCCATAATCCTGCCACATTAAAAATGATCGAAATTTCGGGCGTTCCTGTAGTTGAAATTATGGATAGTGTATCACCGTGTATTGATATGGCGGTTGGTTTTGATAATTTTACTGCAACCCGAAATATGATTCATCGCATGATCGAAAAAGGGCGTCGCAATATTGTTTATTTTAGTGCAAGGCAAGATCAACGTAGCATCATTCGGCAAAAAGGCTATGAAAAAGCTATGCAAGAAGCAGGGTTAACGCCGCGTACGTTAGCGACTAAAGAAGCCTCCTCTTATGAACTTGGCGCACGTTTTTTACACCAAATTTTAAAAGAGTTTCCTGCCGTTGATGGGATTTTTAGTACTAACGATGATTTGGCTTTAGGAGTACTGCTTGAATGTCAACGAATGGGTATTGAAATTCCTAAACAAATCGCTATTGTTGGTTTTCATGGGCATCAAATCGGTCAATATATGAATCCAAGATTAGCATCGATACATACTCCAAGAATTGAAATGGGTAAAATAGCTGCAGAACTATTATTAAAAAGAATTAATGGGGAAAGGATAGATCAAAAAGTGGTGGATTTGTCTGTTGAATATCTAGATGGAGAAAGTATTTAATTGCATAAAAATAATGTTGGAATAATAGAACCTCATCATTAAAATTGATGAGGTAAACAAGCAATTATAATCCTTTCGGATTATCACCATATTGGTTACTACCTGGTGTAGAATTTATACACATGAAAACAAGCAGTACAATACTACCAAATGGGATGAAACTAATTAAATACCACCAGCCTGATTTATCGGTATCATGCAAACGACGTACAGTCACTGCTAAACTTGGAATAAAAAATGCTAATACTGCAACTACTCCAACTAAAAGCATTAATGATGACATAGCTTGGCTAAGCGAACTTAAAAACATTAATACGAAAAAAAATATGATTACAAATAAGTTGAAAAGCCAATACTCTTTACGACGAGCTCGACCACTAAAGTTTGCATAATTTTTTGTCATACAACTGATAAACCAATTCATTGTTATAATTCCTTCTTTATTTATATTAGACTTTTGCTATTTAAAGCGGCGACTATTCTAATAAAAAAACATAAATAAAACAAAATATTTACATATCACTAATAATATATTAACAAACAATATGTTATTTTTATGTTTGCTATGCTTTGCTCACGATTATAGGTTTTCAGTTACAATGATCTATGTTAACATTATCGCTCAGTGGTTATTTATACCTACTAATAGATGATAAAAAGTAACACTGAGGCCCTCCCATGAAAATAGTTGAAGTAAAACACCCTCTAGTACGCCATAAAATTGGTTTAATGCGCGAACATGATATTAGCACTAAAGATTTTCGCGATCTTGCTAGTGAAGTTGGCAGTTTATTAACCTATGAGGCTACCGCTGACTTACCCACTGAAAAAGTGACCATTGAAGGCTGGTGTGGACCAGTACAAGTTGAACGAATTAAAGGTAAAAAAATTACCGTAGTACCTATTTTACGTGCCGGCTTAGGCATGATGGATGGTGTACTTGAGCATATACCTAGTGCTCGTATAAGCGTTGTTGGTTTTTATCGTAATGAAGAAACGCTTGAACCTGTTCCTTATTTCCAAAAATTAACTTCTGATATTGATGAACGTATGGCTTTAGTTGTTGATCCAATGTTAGCAACGGGTGGTTCTATGGTTGCAACAATTGATCTACTAAAAAAAGCAGGTTGTAAAAATATTAAAGTGCTTGTTTTAGTGGCCGCACCAGAAGGTATTAAAGTCTTGGAACAAGCTCATCCTGATGTTGAACTTTATACTGCTTCAATCGATGATAAATTGAATGATAAAGGTTATATATTACCAGGGCTTGGCGATGCTGGAGATAAGATATTTGGCACAAAATAAAATCTCAAATTTTAGACCGGTTTATCCGGTTTTTTTATGTCCGCTATTTAGTTAAGAAATAAATATCAATTAATAGAGTAATTAAGAGAGGACCACGTGACTAAAAATGCTTTTGATCAAATAAACAATAATATCTCGCCACTTAAACATACTTGGCAAGATATTTTTACCGGTGCACAAATGTTATTTGTTGCCTTTGGTGCATTGGTTTTAGTGCCACTTTTAACTGGATTAAATCCAAATGTTGCAATGTTTACAGCGGGTGTGGGTACGTTATTATTTCAATTAACCACTAAAGGAAAAGTGCCTGTATTTTTAGCTTCTTCATTTGCATTTATTGCACCTATCTCTTTTGGGGTTGCACAGTGGGGAATTTCAGCTACGTTAGGTGGATTAGTTGCGGCAGGTTTGGTTTTTATGTTTTTTGCTTTTTTAGTCAAAATTAATGGCAGCCATATTATTGATCGCATTTTACCTCCAGTTGTAACAGGGCCAATTATTATGGTTATTGGTTTATCTTTAGCGCCGGTAGCGGTTGGCATGGCAATGGGTAAAAATAGCGGTTTATCCGCAGAAAACTATCAATTGATTATTATTTCAATGGCTTCTTTATTAACGACGTTGATTGTGGCAATCTGGGCAAAAGGTTTTTTTAAATTAGTACCAATTATTGCTGGAATTATTGTTGGTTACATGTTTTCTTGTATTTTTGGTATTGTCAACTTTCAACAAGTCATCGATGCACCTTGGTTTAAAATTCCCGATTTCACTTTTCCTGAGTTTCAGTGGCAAGCCATTTTATATATGATTCCGATCGTTATAGCACCAACTATCGAGCATGTTGGTGACATTATGGCCATTAGTTCTGTCACCGGTAAAGATTACACTAAAGAACCAGGATTACAGCGCACGTTACTGGGGGATGGGTTAGCAACATCTGCTGCTGGTTTCTTTGGTGGCCCGCCATGTATTACCTATGCTGAAGTTATTGGCGCAGTCACATTAACGCGTAATTTTAGAACTAGAGTAATGACTTGGGCAGCTATTTGGGCTATTTTAATGTCATTTATTGGTAAGATTGGTGCTTTTTTAAGCTCTATTCCGACAGTTGTAATGGGCGGAATTATGGTATTACTTTTTGGCTCGATAGCTTCGGTTGGTATTAATATTTTAGTCAAACATAAAGTTGATCTTTCTGTATCACGTAATATGTGTATCGTCTCGTTAGTACTTGTATTTGGTATTGGCGGCATGATTTTTGATTTTGGATCTTATGCTTTGCAAGGAATCAGTTTATGTGGAATTTTAGCGATTGTACTAAATTTAATTTTACCTCATAAATCAGCTGACTAATAAATAGCCGTTAATTATTAAGTTGATTAACGGCTAAAAATGTCGCTTATTTTTTCGAAAAGAGCGGGTGATATATTTTCGAATAAAAAAATAATCCGCTATATTTTAACTATATCTGACTATTTAAAGGCTATGAGAGTTTATTATTTATGGTGTTATTTACATTTCTTTGCAAATAACTCGGCTGAATGAGTGGCTTTTTTTGTCATAGCCTTATAATTTCAAAAAATTAAGCTTATTTAAGCTTGATTTATAGCCATTTAACATAAAAAAATCAAATAAAATAACAGATTAGTTGACGGGTGGAACGCCATGCAGTATAATTATAGACACCAGACACCAGACACCAGCGCTGGCAAAACAATGTTTTAAAAACTCCCCAATCTCTCTTTAGGCTAAAATTTAATTCAATTCTGACTTCTACACTTAACTTATTTCATCAAAGTAAGGTAACTCACCCTCGTTTTTCAGCAATCAGAGTAAGCAAAAGATGCACATTTAGTTTAGCGTTATGCTATCGCTTAATTAAAGCGATAAATTTAAGGTTAATCTTACGTCCAACCCTGTTTTTTACGCAAATTCAAGCATCAGGCCCGTTATCTAAACTGGCTTTAGCATCGATACCATGGTTATTATTGCTGTATGCCACTACGACTCAAGCGTTGTCGGCAACGACGGCGCAAGTCATTCATGGTAGTGCGCCCTATTTAACCTCTGATAATGGGGTAACTAAAATTACCACTACTGAGGGGCTGTTAGGTATTACCGTCTCTGACGGCACGACTCAAACCACCTACACACCGGACAATAATACTTCAACCGCAGATAATCCAATCGTTCTCCCAGAAGCCAATGAACACTTTAGCGATATTGGAATGCTGGTTCCTGCCACTGTTAACGCTATCGCCTTAAACGACTTAATTGGTGAGCCTTACAATTATTGGGGGGATGATGATGGTGATGGTCAGGCTACTAATGGAATTACCGCGACTGGTAATTTAAGCGTGAGCATTACCGATAGATTGAATCGAGCCGTGACGCGTAGTGCCAATGTAGATAACTGTATGGCACCTTATAAGGTAGAATTAACCAGTACTGCTGGTAGTTTAACCACCCAGTATGGGGTACCAAATAGTGGTAATTTTAGTGGTAGCACTGCTGCCTATTATATCAGCAGACCTAAATCCGTGCCTAAAATCTGTTACGCATGGCCGGGTCGTCAGGGGGGGCCCGTTTATTCCAAACCTTCCGATATTTGGAATCGACAACGGGGTTTTGTAAAGCAAGCAGCTGAGCCATCACAGTACAAGCTTAACTTCCCGACTACCGGTGCTAATAATCTGTATTTTGATTTAGACATAGAAAATATTGATAGCTCTACATTAACCTGGCCAACTGTCACTCAAGGTGGTATTACCGCTACCATGACACCATCACCATCTAAGCCAAATTTCATACGTGTCACGCTTACTGGTCCAGCAGTAACAAAAGCCCAACAGGATTCAGCATTACCGGGTAGTGTTGCTCCAGCTAGCTTGCCGCAGACTTTTGTGATAGCGGGTAAAGATAGTCGTAATAAAGCGGTATTAAGCTATGGTTTTGTGTTAAAGCAGTGGTTTGTTGCCCGCCCATTAGGCGTAGGCGATATCACTGTTGATAGCGCCTCATCCTGGTGTAGCAGTTTAGGCGGTGGTTATCGTCTGCCACAAGTAAAAGACTTAACTAACGCAGTTCAAAGCAACATTGTACGGGGAACATGGACACCTGCCACACCGCCATCCAGTGGTAACTATGCCGATGCTAATATCGGCGCAGGTTTCCTTTCTGAATGGGGCAATGTGCACTTTTATATCTCTTCCATTTTTACCGGCAGCACCGCTATTGCCATCGGTGATGATTCGACACTGTTGACTGTTTTTTACGACATAGGCGTCGTTCACGACTACTCCTCCCGAAACGATCTGGTTTGTGTCTATCCTTAGTGCTTATTTCTTGAGCGCGAAAGTTGAGGGTTAGCAAAAATAGTGTTTATTCGTTAACTTAAATGGTTTTGTGAGCGATAAATAGTAATTTTGTGGTGTCTAAGCCTGTACCGATATAGTTGAGTAAATTGCAGTAACATCACGTTGGTTAAATTTATAGCCAACGTTGCTTGCGAACCCAAAATCTACATAAAGGCTAAGTTATTGTATTGATGAACAATCGGTTATGATCTAAAGTGATTAAGTACTTACTTTCTAGGTTAAGCTATACGTGATTGATTATCATATTATGGTTATTTATGTAATTAAGTGAACCTAATGCTAAATAATAGTGAGCATTAAAAACGCAAAGACTGCTGATTTGCTTTAGCGTAAGTTAATAACTTATTTGGGTATGAATCAAACAAATATACTCTATGATTGCTAAGTTATGTTTATGTAAAATTCACTTTTCAGTATTTAGTTTAATGAAAAGTCTTGATAAAACCTTTATATATTCGTAATCCACGTTTAGTGGTCATGTTTATAGTGAGTAATAACTTACTATATTATTTATCTGTTGCTAATTAAGTTACAGGCTACATGTGTGGAGTTAAGCATGATGCTAAATTATATTAATGTTAATTGAACTTGATTGGTAATTGGAAAAGTCTAATTAGATATATATTGTATATATAATATGCTTATTGTGAGTAAAATAATTTTAGAAAAGTTAAAGAAAATATGAGTGTTTACTGACAAAACTCACCTATTTTTTAATAGATGAGTTTTTTTATGGTATTGGGTTTATTTAATTGGACGCATAGTTGGGAACAAAATGACGTCCCGAATGGTATGGCTATTGGTAAATAGCATTACTGTTCGGTCAATCCCAATTCCTAGTCCAGCTGTTGGCGGTAAGCCGTGCTCTAATGCGGTGATATAATCTTCATCATAGAACATTGCTTCGTCATCGCCCGCATCTTTTTGCGATACCTGATCGGCAAAACGTTGTGCTTGGTCTTCAGCATCGTTAAGTTCTGAGAAGCCGTTACCAATTTCACGTCCACCAATAAAGAACTCAAATCGATCTGTTACAAATGGATTTTCGTCGTTACGGCGAGCAAGTGGCGATACTTCAGCCGGATATTCAGTAATAAACGTTGGTTGAATTAAGTTAGCCTCGGCAACTTCTTCAAAGATTTCAGTCACTACTCGACCGAGTCCCCAACTTTTTTCAATTTTAATACCGATAGCTTTGGCAATTGCACACGCTTTATCAAAATCATCTAAATCAGCATTATCGGTTTCTGGGCGGTAATGACAAATTGCCTCACGCATAGTCATTTTGATAAATGGTTTGCCAAAATCGAAAGTATGCTCGCCATATTGTACAACTGGATTACCCGTTACGGCGATTGCAAGGCGGCGGAATAATGCTTCAGTTAAAACAATCAGGTCTTTGTAATCGGCATAAGCCATGTACATTTCCATCATGGTAAACTCTGGATTATGTCTTGGTGATACGCCTTCATTACGGAAGTTTCGATTAATCTCAAATACTCGTTCAAAACCACCTACAACTAGACGTTTTAAGTAAAGTTCAGGGGCAATACGTAGATACATATCTAAATCAAGCGCATTGTGGTGAGTAATAAATGGCTTGGCTGATGCACCACCTGGGATGACTTGCATCATCGGGGTTTCGACTTCCATAAAGTGATTTTCTAACATAAAGTTACGAATTTCAGTTACCACTTTTGAGCGAGCAATAAAGGTGTCACGTGATTGTTGATTAGTAATTAAATCAAGGTAACGTTGACGATAGCGCATTTCTTGATCTGCTAAGCCGTGGAATTTATCGGGTAATGGGCGTAATGCTTTAGTTAGTAGGCGGATTTCTTCACAGTGGATTGATAGTTCACCTGTTTTGGTTTTGAATAAGTAACCTTTAGCACCGACGATGTCACCAAGATCCCATTTTTTGAATTGTTCGTTGTAGTAATTTTCTGGTAGATCATCACGAGTGACATAGAGCTGGATTTGCCCTGCAACATCTTGTAATGATACAAATGAGGCTTTACCCATAATACGGCGCATCATCATTCGACCAGCAACAGTGACAGTAATTTTATTTTCAATTAACTCTTCGTTAGTTTTATCATCATACAATTTATGAAGATCGCTTGAAATTGCGTCACGACGAAAATCATTCGGGAAAGCAATGCCTTGTTTGCGAATTGCAGCTAGCTTTTCACGACGTATTGTAAGCTCGTTATTTAACTCTTCAATATGGTTTTGTTGCTCTTGCTGTGTTGACATAATTTTACCTTTTATTTATTACCAGTTATAAACCGGCTTTTAAGCTTTCTTCAATAAATTGATCTAAATCACCGTCTAAAACGGCTTGCGTATTGCGTGTTTCAACGCCTGTGCGTAAGTCTTTGATTCGTGAATCATCAAGTACATACGAACGAATTTGGCTGCCCCAACCAATATCGGATTTGTTTTCTTCCATTTGTTGTTTTTCGGCATTCTTTTTGTGCATTTCAAGCTCATACAGTTTTGCTTTTAACTGTTTCATGGCCTGATCTTTATTACTATGTTGCGAGCGGTTATTTTGACATTGTGTCACAATTCCCGTTGGTACGTGGGTAATACGTACAGCAGATTCGGTTTTATTAACATGCTGACCACCTGCGCCCGATGCACGATAAACGTCGATGCGCAGATCGGCTGGATTGATGTCGATATCAATATTGTCATCAACTTCTGGATAGACAAATACCGATGCAAATGAGGTATGACGGCGGTTTCCTGAGTCAAATGGGCTTTTGCGCACTAATCGATGCACACCGGTTTCAGTGCGTAACCAACCATAAGCATAATCGCCGGTTACTTTGATTGTGGCTGATTTTATGCCAGCTACGTCACCGTCTGATACTTCCATCACTTCGGTTGTAAAACCTTTCGATTCAGCCCAGCGTAAATACATTCGCAGTAACATTTCAGCCCAATCTTGGGCTTCGGTACCGCCTGAGCCTGATTGGATATCTAAGTAACAGTCAGCACTGTCATAATCACCCGAAAACATTCGGCGAAATTCAAGACCGGCTAGCTTTTTTTCGAGTTGTTCAAGTTCTTGATTGGCTTCGTCAAAAGTGTCTTGATCTTCTGCTTCAATAGCAAGTTCAAGTAGACCTTCGACGTCGTCCAGACCTTGTTCTAAAGTATTGATGGTATTGATGATCTCTTCTAGCGCAACGCGTTCTTTACCTAATGTTTGTGCTTTTTCAGGATCGGCCCAAACTTCGGATTGTTCTAATTCGGCATTGACTTCCTCAAGACGTTCTTTCTTGAGATCATAGTCAAAGATACCCCCGAATGACATTTGTGCGATCGGTAAGTTCAGCTATTTTGGATTTTATTGGATTAATTTCAAACATGTTTTATTTTTGTTAGTTTTTATAACTTTGGCATAATCGCACATTGTAGCGGATTTATACATAAATTAGCAATTGGCAATTTTATGCCTTATCCTTGCTTTGATACATTATTGTTGAAAATAAAAATGACGCATGATGCGTCATTTTTAACTCAAAACAGAACTATTTAAATTAATTATTTTTTAGCTTGAGCATAAAGTTCAGCCGCTTTATCCCAGTTAATGACATTCCAAAATGCACCAATGTAATCAGCACGACGATTTTGGTATTTTAGATAATAAGCATGCTCCCAAACATCAAGTGCTAAAATTGGTGTACCAGAAACACCTGAATATTTTTCACCCATTAGCGGAGAATCTTGGTTTGCTGTTGATACAACTGCAAGTTTACCATTTTGTAATACTAACCATGCCCAACCTGAACCAAAACGACTTGCCGCTGCTGCTGAAAATTTTTCTTTAAACGCATCAACTGTACCAAAATCTTTTTCAATTGCGGCTTTTAGTTCACCTTTAAGTTCAGTTCCCACTTTTAGGAGTTCCCAAAATAACGTGTGATTAACATGTCCACCCACATTATTTCTAATTCCTGTAACTTTATCGCTTGGCACTTTGTCCAAATTAGCTAATAAAGCTTCAGGGCTTAATTGTTTGATTTCATCAGATAGTGTTTCTAAAATACCGTTAGCATTATTGACATAAGTTTGATGGTGTTTGTCATGATGTAGATGCATAGTTTGTTCATCAATATAAGGTTCTAATGCATCATACGCATAAGGTAGCGCTGGTAAAGTGTAGGCCATGAAGTTGCTCCTTTCATATATATTATTATTAACTACTTAATCTAAACAGTATACGAGTTATTAATATGGCTCACAAACTATTATTTAGATAGTTGATGACTATTTGTTTGTGAAAATTACTATTTTTCTTATGGTTGTTAATTAATCTTCATTATTTTTTAAATAGGGTACGTACATCATAATGGCATGATTTTCACTAATCAGCTTTTCTTGCTGATAATGATCTATTAAATGGGTTTTTCGTTGCCATATTTTATTGTGACTTGTGTAACCTCCCCACCATTGTTGCTCAATGCGATGATCCGTTTCGAAAACTTCATATTGATAACATATCGGTGTATCAGCAAGTAGTTCCCCATGTAAATATTTATCATCAAGCCAAAGATTGAGTCGGTATGTCGTATTGGTTTTGTTGAGTAGCTGCAAATCAACATAGTTATAAGATAAGGTCGCGCCACAAGCAAAAGGGATAGTGCGGTTCACATCAGGAAAAACATCAAAAATGTCGCCAACGTTCTGTAACCGTTAATTCAGAATGCAAAAACATCCAATAAATTAAATTGCCTAACTGACAGAGTCCCCCACCAATATCTTTACCAATTTTGCCATTGTGCAGTGAAAGACCCTCTAAAAAACCGCGTTTTTTCGTTGGGCGCCCGACGTTATGCCAGATCGAAAAGCATTGATTCGGTTTTATGATTGAACCATTGAGTTTTTCTACCGCTAAGCGCAGATTGGTAATTTTGTTGTATTGTAGATGCATATCCACATCTTTTAACTACCTTAATAAAACTGATCGATGTTTTTTTGGGGAATAACAACACGAATGATTATTGATTTCGACAGTACTATATAACTTACGATTCTTTCACCAATTTAGTTTACGTTTTAAAATAAAGTATTCTTTTCCTAATTTTAACCTTAAAGAGCTGCGTTTTTCCGGTTTATCTACTACAAATTTTTGCATAATTGACTGTTTTTATATCGAATAATGGATCAATTTTTACAGGTGGAGTGATAATACTCGTTAAGTTTATCGAGAAAAATAAACAGCTTCAAGTTCATTTGGCTATAATCGTGCGTGCGTAATTTGTCTTCTGTATCGACAAAGCGATAATTTGCAGCTTGACTAATATCATCTTGAGAATGTGCAATGAGCTTAGCAACCACTTCATGAGTTAACTCCATATGACATTGAAAACCATACACCAATTTGCCATAAGCAATAATTTGCCGAGGACAACCTTCGCTATAGGCAATGATTTGGGCATTTGGGGTTAAACCCGGCATATCATTGTGCCAATGGCCGACCGCCAAACTATCACCGAAATGAGAAAAAAGCGGATTTTTTTTGCCTGCTTCGGTCAACGTAATTGGGAATTTGCCAATCTCTTTTTCTGGGCTATGTTCGTAATGTGCACCGAGTGCTTCACCAATTAGTTGTGAACCAAGGCAAACACCAATAACAACTTTATTGGCTTTAATTGCAGATAAAATGGTAGCTTGCTCAGCTAACGAGTCAAAATGGGCACATTCTTGTTTTGTGGTTGCCGGTGATTGTGGTCCACCCATAATAATTAGAAAATCAATACTATTGATATTATCTGGAAGGGGTTCACCAAGGTAGACACGTGAATAGCTAATTGTGTGTTGATGTATTTTTGCCCATTGTTCATAAGCGCCGGGTGCTTCAAACTCTTCATGAATAATAAAATGTATATGCATTATTCTTTTTCCTAAATTTCATTTTTACAAAATTTATTTTAATTTTATTATAAATTATTGACGATTGTTAATCGTTTAAGCCATTGTTCATAAATGCGTTTTAGCAGCTAACTTATTTTAAAAATAAGCTTTAAATCAAATAAATAGTATTAAATATGCTATTGATTGATTTTTTTTGCAAGATATTCTTTCAATTTATCAACTAAAATTATTTTTTAAATTCTATATTCTAGTGGTGAGTCACAGTTCAAACTCATTTAGATAATATCATTAAACCGTTATCATTTAGGATTTTAGCAAAACAATTTTGTTTTATAACGTTTTGCAGGATTGAAGGATGATTGAGGCTTATAATTTCAACAGCATTATGCCATTTAAAGAAGCTTTCTAGTTAGCTTAACGCCAAGTATTCATCAGTAACTTTGAAAATCGATAATTCAAATGATTTGCTAAGATTGGAAAAACATAAGGTGAATGAAGTTGGCTCCTCCAACAGGACTTGAACCTGTGACATACGGATTAACAGTCCGCCGTTCTACCGACTGAACTATGGAGGAACCGAAATGTAGCGCGCATATTATAGATTTAATGTCGCTATGTCAACAATTAAATTATTTCAAATCGCTTTTTTATGTTCAATTGACCTATTTTATTGACTTTATTTGCTAAGCTTAATATGTTCGGATAGTTTTAAATAAATGTGTTTGCCGCATTAACTGTTGTGGATGTGAACCTAATGTACCTTGTGGAATAGTTTGGTTAAGTGCTCGATAATAATCGATCCAATAGGGGATAATTTGGTTAGTAACAGAATCTTTAAAATTCATTGGATATAATTGAAAATAATCTTTACCTGACGGGTATTTAAAGGCAAAAGTAATCAGTTCACTACAGTAAAAGCCCTTATCATCTGCTCGAAAACTATGGTTATAGGGCAACCCAAGGCAGGTTTGAACTCGTGTTAATGCATTTTTGATGACTGACTCATCATAAATGGTTGCGACAAGATTATATTTTGCAACGGCTAAAAAGTCATTAAGGGGGGTATAGATTACCCCATGTTTTTGGGTGGCTTCAATAACGATATTATCGCCAATATATAACCCGACATGGCTTATTTGATTGATTATGTCATCAGCGCTGATTTGGGCACCAGAATGAGTGATCGCTGTATTGAATTCGCTTTCTTCATTCTGGGCTTGGAAAATAATATCGCCAATTTGCATGGTTATTTGCGTGCGTGGTGGCGCCATAATGAGAACATTACGCAAGTTGCAATAATAAATTTAGCTGCATCAACACCAACAAAAGGTAAGTAGCCGACTTTTAGTGCTTCGATAAGTGAAATATGCATATATCCCATTAGATAAACGACACCAAATACAAATAAGAGTTGATGTGCACAAGCGAAGGCAATTAATCCTAAAATAAAGTGACGATCGTACCCTTTTTCGGCAGCAAAACCGGCTAAATAAGCACTAAATATATAACCATACAAATAACCTGATGACGGTGAAGCTAATGCCATAATTCCACCGCTACCGTTAGCGAATAGTGGTAATCCCATTGCACCTAAAAAGAGATATTGAAGTATGGTTAATGCACCTAGTTTACGACCTAAAAAAGCGCCAATTAACAATACGGCTAACGATTGAAGTGTGAATGGTACTGGGTATGTGGGAATACTGATATTAGCTGCTAACCCTAGCAGTAGGGCCGCCCCTGTAGTTGCACACAGTTTGCGTTGCCAAGATGATAAGTTAAATAGTGTATTGATATAAGTTGGATAATATGTTGTGAGTTTCATTATTTTCTACCATTAAAAAATAAACAGTAGTGCAATAATAATACAAAAAACTATAATGTAAACTATTTTAACATTAAAAAGTTTACATTATTAATGTTGCTTTTTATTTAAACCAATAGTTGTCTTAGACTAAAAAAGGGTTAGTCATTCGTTCATTGCCAAAGCTCGACATAGGTCCATGGCCAGGAACAAAGATAAAATCATCACCCAGTGGGAAAAGTTTATGGGTTATTGATGAGATTAAATCAGCATGATTTCCACGAGGAAAATCGGTTCGTCCAATGCTACTTTTAAATAGTACATCACCAACAAATGCAATTTTATCTTTTGCATTAATAAATACGATATGTCCTGGAGTATGGCCGGGGCAAAAAAGTACATCAAGTGTAATGTTGCCGACTTGGATTTTATCGCCTTCTTTCAGCCAACGATCGGGTAAAAAACTTTCGGTATAGGGAAAACCAAATTGCATTGATTGTTGTGGTAAGGCATTAAATAAAAACTCATCTTCATGACTAGGTCCGATAACCTTCACACCAAAATTAGTTGCTAATGTAACTGCTGCACCTACATGATCTAAATGCCCATGTGTTAGCAAAATTTGTTTTATGTTAACGCCTAACTTTTCTACTGCTTTTTCTAATAATTCAGGCTCACCACCAGGATCGATAATTGCGCCTTCCATGGTTTTATCACACCAAATGATGCTACAATTTTCTTGGAAAGCTGTAACTGGAATGATTTGATACTGGAACATATTGTTATCTCCTTGTTTCTTGATGATGAGAGGTTAGATTTTGTCCATCCTCTTTTTTTAACTGGGCAAAGATCATGCTTGATAATATGGTAACAACGCCGAGTATAATAAAGGTATATTGAAATGCATGAATAGTACTGGTTGAATGACTAATCAATCGTACCAATACTGCGCCAAATCCTGTACCAAAACTGATCGCTAATTGTTGGTTTACTGCCATTAAACTATTACCACTGCTGGTATTTTCGCCTTCTAAATTTGCTAATGTGATGCTATTCATCGCTGTATACTGAATAGAGTTAATGCCACCAATACAAAATAGCAATAAACACATAAAGATAAGCGGTGATGATGAATTCAAAAGTGACATTAAAGCAATCATAATGCCTGCAAATATGGTGTTAGCAACTAATACAAAACGGTAACCTAAACGCCCTAAAATTCGAGGAATGAATATTCTGGTACAGATTGAAGCTAGCGCCATTGGTACCAACATCATACCTGCAAAAATGGCTGAATAACCAAATCCTACTTGTAATAATAGAGGAATTAAAAAAGGCACCCCCGATATGCCTAAACGACAAATTAGATTGCCAATAATTCCTATTTTGAATGTACGAATCTTAAATAGTGATAAAGGGAATAACGGCGCTGGTTTTTTATTTGCATATCCTCGATAAATAAACAAAAACACAATACTAATTATTACAAGTAACAAGGGTAGCTGATATTGTTGATTTTGGTTTAAAAGTTCAACACTTAACGTTGCACTAATAAAAGTAATGACAATAAATATAAAACCAAATAAATCAAAAGGCATTCGCACGCCTTTTATGTTGGGCATATATCGGAAACTAATTATCATTCCTAATAAACCAATAGGTAGGTTGATCAAAAATACCCAATGCCAACTGACCATGTCAACTAAATAACCGCCTAGTACCGGCCCTAATACCGGTCCAATTAAACCGGGAATAGTTGCAGTGTTTAAAGCGACTAAAAAGTCGCTTCGTTTAAATGACTTGATGAGCACCAAACGTGATACTGGAACCATCATGGAGCCACCAATACCTTGAATAACGCGTGAGATATCTAAGAAAATTAATGAATTGGATGAAGCACAAAGTAATGACCCTAAAGTAAATAGCCCCACCGCCATAACAAAAATATTTCTGGTACCAAATTTGTCAGATAAAAAACCACTAACCGGAATAAACAATGCAAGTGTTAAAGCATAACTAATGACAGCTGATTGCATATTTAACGGTGATTGATTAAGGTCTTTAGCCATGGTTGGCAGTGCAGTGTTTAATATCGAGGTATCGAGCGATTGCATAAAAAAAGCAAATGCCGCGATCCACGGTAATATGCGATACACAAAAGGGGATAATTGTAATTCGCTATTCATTTTAATTAACCTAAAATTCATCGGAATACTGGGCTTAACAGGGGAAAAATATCAGCCCTGAATGTATATTGTTTTGCCTAGCTTAATCGATTATTAAGCCAGACAAAGTACTGAAGGTTATTCTACAATAATATTTGTTAATTGTTGGCTTTTTTCTTATTTTTAACGGGTTTGCCTTGCCAATATCCTGCAAGTAATGAACCTGAAATATTATGCCAAACTGAGAATACTGCTGCTGGTAAAGCGGATAATGCTGAAAAATAAGTTGTACCAAGGGTTGCTGCTAATGCTGAGTTTTGCATACCTACTTCCAGTGACATAGTTCGACAGGTTGATTCGTCAAATCCAAATAGACGTCCACCCCAATAACCACCCAGTATTCCTAAGCCATTATGAATAATAACTGCAAAAATAACTGTAAAACCAACTTGTCCTATTTGTGCATGGCTACCTGCAACTACAACACAAAGTATTAATAAAATACAGATCATCGATAAAAGTGGTAAAAAACGTTCACATTTTTTTACTAATGGGTTGAGTAAATGGTGCACCAATAAACCTAATATAATTGGAATTAACACAATTTGCACAATATGAACAAGCATATCCAGAACCGGAACTTCAACAGTGGTACCAACTAATAATAACGTGAGTAGCGGGGTAACAACTACGCCAACTAGGGTAGATACTGACGAAATTGTGACAGATAACGCGACATCGCCTTTTGCTAAATAGATCATAACATTTGATGCGGTACCACTCGCAACACTACCGACTAAAACCATGCCAACTAATAACTCAGGTCGCATGGTAAACAATTTAGATAAGATTAAAGCGGTCAGTGGCATGACGATATAATGCAGTAGGGTACAAATTATTACCGCTTTAGGTTTGGTAACGACGCGTTTAAAATCATCAATACTTAACGTTACGCCCATAGTAAACATTACAAACATTAATAACTGTGATGTATGAGGGCGCACAGGTAAAAATGTGCTTGGGAAAAAATAGGCTGCTACGGCACAAAGTATTGCCCACAGCGGGAATAAGCGTGTAAGGGATATGAGTGATTGAATAAAAAATTGGTTATAACGTTTCGCCATAAAAAAACACCATCTGGTTAGTTAAATAAAATATCTTTATAATAATTAATTAGTTATTTATTTTTTGCACAGTGTGGTCATTCTATTAATTCTACTAAATAGCGTCAAGGTATTTGTTAAGATAGTGTTAAGTATTTGCTCGGGTGATTCACTGCGTAATTCAGTTAAAATTTTAAATATCTCGACGATATTTTCAGGTCGATTTGCTTGACCTTGCTTGCCACTTAATGGCATATCGGGCGCATCAGTTTCGAGTACAAGGCTTGCAAGCGGCAAGTTAGCAATTGTGTTGCGTGTTTTGTTTGCGCGATCATAACTAATGACTCCTCCAACACCAATAGAATAACCAAGCTTAATAAATTGCATCGCTTGTTGATAGCTACCTGAAAAACCATGTATCACGCCACGACAAGGCAGATCGGCTTGGTGTAACTCGTGATACATAATATCATGAGTTTTACGTGAATGGATAAGTACCGGTAAATCGAATTGTTTAGCCAACATTAATTGTGATCTAAAAAAGAATAATTGTTGTTGCCAATCGATCGTCAGATTATATTTATCTAAACCTATTTCACCAATTGCAACCATTTTTTGGGGTAGATGGCTGAGTCGATTACCTAATTGTTCTAAATCAGCTTCAGTATGGCTATATATTGGGTGTAATCCTAATGCAGCATAAATTTCGTTATAATGATTGGCTAATTGTAGCACCGTATCAAAATGATGAGCGGCAACCGCCGGGATAATCAATCCGGTAATATTTGCTTGTCGGATATAATTTATTGATTCGTCTAAATGATTGGTAAACAGTGGAAAATCAAAATGACAATGTGTATCAATAAACATAATGCCTCCTATTCAACTGTTGTTTGATGCAATAAGATCGGCAATAAAAACCGCTTAGCTAAAACAATAATTTGTTCTATCAAATTTTGAGTTAGTTCAGGATAAAGCCTTTGATAGTAACTATCACATTCAGCTGGATAATACAAACCACCTTGCCAAGTACTTAACAATTTATTATTGGCTTTTTCACTCGGCACAATTTCACCGGTTTTCGGGTTGTAGGCTGTTATTAACCAACTCCACGCACTTTCGATTGGCATAAATAATGGTTCATTTATCCCCTGTAAATACCCTTCGACTAAATCAGTCAGAAAACCTAAGGCTTGATTAGCGTTTAAATATGAAAAACGCCATTGAGTCTCTTCTCGACCATACATACGGCTTTGAGTGTCGAGTGTATCGGGATTTAAAATACAATAGAGTAAGTGATCAATCCATAACGAAATCCCATTACGAATTGATAATTTAGATGGGCGCCAAGTTAAAATACCATCTTGTTGAATATGGGTTAACCATCCTTTCAACTGACAATCGTATTGACTTGTAGAAATAGTTAAATTAACTTCTTGAGTAGTAAAGTTTAGGCGTTCTTGATTAATTTTATCAGCTAAAGCGTGCATAGCTTGATTTTGCTCATCATAGATGATCTGTCCAAAAGCGCCATCGGGCAAATCCCCACTTAATGCTAAACGTTGATAAAGATCGTCTTGTGAATTATTGCCATCTTTTGTAATTAGTTGTTCAAGTATTGCTATATTTAATTGATAACGCTTTAAGTTATCTAAATTAAAATTTTCTGCATCGGGTAAGTTATCATCTAAATAATGGATATAAAAATGGAAGCGTTTTTGTAAAAAAAACCTTATTGAATGCTGATAAAACCTTTTTAGTTCATCAAGATTAATACTATCTACTGTGATAGTGGTAATTTGGCTGATAAAAGGTACAGTTTTACCTTGCTGTAATGCGGCAGGTAACCATTCATCGGCATAACTTCTTGGATCTTGTAAAAAGTTTTGTGGATTAAAAGGGGTTCGAGTATGATGGATACATAAAAAATCAGGAAAATGTTTTGTATTTTCTGTTTTTTCAGCACCTTCTTCACAATAGTATTGCGCAATATAATCACAAAGTTCATCAACTAAAACAGATGGATAGCGCTCACTATCATCTTTCATATCACGACCTATGTAGCTGATATATAATTGATTTTCAGCCGATAATATTGCTTCTAAAAAAAGATAACGATCATCATTACGACGACTTCGATCACCTCGCCTTGGGTGCTCAGCAATTAAATCAAAATCTAGTGGTAATGAAGTCCTAGGATAATCACCATCATTCATACCGAGTAAACATACCACTTTAAATGGAATTGAACGCATCGGCATCATAGTACAAAAGTTAATTTTACCAATTAAAAAGCGATGGGCTAAATGGTTTTGTTCTAAACGTGCCTGCATTGCATCATGTAAAATTGTAATTGAAATTTTGTCAGAAAAATTGGCTGTTAATCCACTGTCTATCAGTTTTTGCCACTCTTGTTCAATCATCAATAATATTGATTCGTTTTGAGTATCCTTGAAAAAAAAGTCATTGATAATTTCAAGGCAGCAGCTTTGCCATTCTGCCAAAGGTTTATCTTCATTTAATAACACCAACCATTTACTGACTACACCAATAAATTCAGCTAATTGACCAATTAATTCAGCATCTAAACCCGTTGCACCATCATAAGGTAAAATTTGTTGCCAACCACCTTGTTCACTTGCCATGGTATAACCCAGTAGTAATCGTTCAAGCCCAAATAGCCAACTATGGCTATGTTCAAGTCCAAAACGAATGCCTGATTCAACAATCCAAATTCGTAATAGTGATAATTGTGATTCATTAATTGAAAACTTTTTGGAAATAGCAGGTATTTCAAGTAAGTTAAACAATTCTTCAGCAGTAAACCGGCTTTGTGGAAAATTTAATATCGCAAAGAAACCTTGTACTATTGGATCAATATTACGAGCTTTTTGATCTGAAATTGTAAAAGGTAGATAGCGTTGCCCATAAGCATTACCAAAAACTGAACGAATATAAGGAACATATTTATCAATATCCGATACCATTACAATGCAATCTCGTAACTCAAGTGATGGATCGGCATCAAAAATTGATAAAAGATAGTCATATAACACTTCAACTTCGCGTTGTTCACTATGACAAGCATGGAAAGAGATAGAGCGGTCTTGAGTTTGTATATATTGTTGAGTTGCCACTTGGGGATAAAGATCCAAAATATCTTGTTGAATAGAGTGTAATAAACAATCACGTTGTTGATCGACAAACACATCAATATCTTGCTTATTCATACACTCTTGCAATAAAAATAGATTATCTCGACCTAATTTTCCCCACGAGGTTAATAGAGCATTGGGTATTTGGGTTGGGTCATTATGTGTTTGTGATAATTGCTTCTCAACGATATCTCCCCAATACCATTTACACGGGTTATTAAACATTAAATGGACATCAATATGTTGTCCTAATGCTGAAAGTAGTGATAAATAAATTGGTGGAAGTGAAGTTATACCAAAAATAAAAATTCGTTTGGGTAATGGCGTCAGCTGTGCTGGATCGAAATGAGGATCTGCTAGAATCTCCAACATTTGTTGATAGATATTAGCGCGATGGTAAGGTTGACTAATTGATATTAATTTACGCCAGAGTTTTGCTTGCCAAACTTCATCGGCATGTAAGTTTAATTCTTGAACTGTTTTATTGGCTTCCCATTGTGCTAGCCAATCAGGACGATAAACTAAATATTGGTCGAACAAACGAGCAATACGCGTTGCAAGTTGATATAACTTTCTATCTTGCTTATCAATACTTAAATAATGTTTAAGGGTAATAAACTCAGGCTCATCGATAATTTTAGGCAATAAATAATATAAGCGCCAAGCCATAGATTCCGGATTAAACGTATTTTCAATGGGAGCATTAGGTAATAGCGTTTGATAAAGTTGCCAAATAAATTGAGTAGGAAAAGGAAATTCAACATTGGCTATAATGCCCAATTCATTAGCAAGCTCAATTTGTAACCACTGTGCCATTCCTTGGCTTTGCACAATAACCATGTCTGGCATAAATAGATCATTTAATGGTTGTTGTCGCATTAATTGACTTACCAAAGACTTGAGTAAATCGACTTGATTTGAATGGTAAATGGTAAACATAATCACATCAAAATTAGTATAGTTACCTGAAATTATCGCTGATAGTGATTAATAAATCCAGCAACGATAATTATTCACACTTGATCTTTTATGCATGAATATTTTCGATAGGATTTTCCTTTTGAAAAAGGCAAACGTTTAATGTTTTATCATTTAGCTTAATTATGATAAATGCTGACAAGGTCTTTGAATGATAACTGTGTATGTTTATTTTAAATTAATCACCTACAAACTATAGTTACCAAAAAACATGGGGATCCATTTTATAGGAAACAAAATATTTTATATTCTCTTTTATCAAACTTGCTATTGATCGGCATTTAATTTACTAAATGTATAGTGGATCATAACCTATTTTGCTGTGAAAGAATTAAACTATATTGCTCGCTTAATTACACTTTGAGGTGATGACGTGTCTAAATTAGCCCAGTAATCGACTTTATGATTATAAACTAATAATTAATCTGACTTATCAACAACAAAATCGTTTTTCTTTTTTGCCAAAACTTTTAAAGTTGAACTATTGTCTTTTTTAACTTGTTGATTTTTCATTGTTAAATACAACGCTATTTACTTGATTACAATGATTATTGTTACTAAAAATTTTGTGCTTAAAAGTCGTATAAACCTGTTAACAGCTGAATAATCGACTTTACGTTTTTTTGATCAATGCAAACTAAATGAACATTAAAAAATGTTATTTATGATCATATTGCCAATTGTCTATCTTATTGAATAAATTAGTTTTTACATAACTTTACCAAAATTATCATTACAAAATTTTCGAACTTATTTACTATGACGAAAACTTTTACAAGCTTTTATACTGGCTTGTTGAAATGGTTTTAATGTTTATCTAATTGAATTTTATGAAAAAATTAAGTAAATCACTACAAGGATTAGTAAAAATATGTTAAAATGTGGTCTTAATCGGGCATCGGGCATCGGGCATCGGGCATCGGGCATCGGGCATCGGGCATCGGGCATCGGGCATCGGGCATCGGGCATCGGGTTTAAGTCAATTAGAGAGTAAACACCGACTTTCTGTATTGGCATTATTACAAAATATTCTTCCATTTACATTAGTAAAATCATCTATTCACTTTTTCGATGTTTTTAGCTCAAAATTTTTCAATTTATATTTTTCGATAGCGAAGATAAAGTTAATAATCGTTATATTATTTATGAGTTTATTTTTGCAACCAAATGCGTATGGCTTAACCTCTACTACCGTGCAAAATATTATAGGTAATGCGCCGAAAGTGGCAAATGTAAAAGAAGCATCCGATAAACATGGTTTTACGGTAAAAAATGTATTTTATAGCGAAGCAAGTGGCAATATTACTAGTGATGTAGTAAAAAGATTTGATGGAAATCTTCGGTTCAGCGATTTTGTTGTCAAAATGTATTATTACAATAACTTAAGTAGTATAACTAATTTTTCAGATATTGATGGAGATAAAGCAGATCCCATTAAGCCTTTTTTACTCACAGTGACAAGTTCTCAATGGTATGATGGAAAGGGAAATAAAATACCAAATAGTGATTTGAATAATATTATCGGTTGTGGCAGTGGTTATGTCATGCCGTTAACATTAGAGATATCAGCAGCGCTCAAAACCTATTCTCAATACGGCATACCCAATGAAAGTGATAGTGTGACGTTAACCAAAAAATATAAGATCGCTCCTGAATCTATGATTTGTTATGCTAAATCTAATGACATCGTTCTTTCACCTAAGATGCAGTGGCGAACTTATGATGAAACAATAACTTCACCTGTTTCAGGACCTTGGGAATGGAATGGTTCTAAAGGCACGCCGGATGCTGTTCATGGTGGTGGTTACACAGCTGATTATGTGCCTAATTATGGATTTAAAGCTCAACCAACGGTATCTGCAAAAACATTTCCGACAACTGGCTTTCCTGGAGCTAAATTTCAGTTAGTGATGACTGGTGCACAAACGGACTATACTTACACTTTGATCAGTAATCCTGGTGGGAAGGTTGCTGTAGATTCATTAGGTTTTATTACATTAAATGATAAGCCAACAGGTAATGTGACAGTGCGCGCAACTTTAGGGTATGATAAATCGATATCGCATGATTATACCTTTAATCCAACATCAGTATGGTTAGTTCCTGTAAAGAGTGGCGATATAAATCAGGCTACCGCGCAAAATTTATGTGGTGGACTTGCTAATGTGCCATCAAGGCGCGATTATACCAACTCTCCAGCAAATTCAGTTGGCGTCAATTGGACTGTTTATACGAACAGCTTTATCCGCGCAATTGGTAGTTCTATTATGGGAGAATGGGGATTGGTAGTAGGCACAAACTATCCTAATTCGAATTGGGAAACGGAAAATACCTATTTCTCTTACTATTGGACGCGCGAATTAGATTGGTCTGCTTATAATATTTATTTTATTGTGAATTTTTCCGGTTATGTTTCACATATGGAGGCCCCTAATAGTTCTGGTGGGCGAGTGGCGTGTAAACGTTAAATTAAAGCAGCGTTATAAAAAATAAGTGATGATATGGGCGACGATGCCATTGTTGGCGCTATGCGCCTATAATGGCAATAGCCGGCATATGCGATGTTAATGCATATGCTGGCGTCGGAGCCGCCGGCGCCGAACTAGCTTAAAAAATAAGCAAAAGTGAGTCAAAATTATGACTTGTAGAAATTCTTAAATTAAGCCTCGTTAAATGACAAAAAGCGCTTTGTTGTTGTTTAATATTTCGCGAGTCATTTTTATTATAAAAATATAGCCAAAACGTCTGTTAGTTAGAGCAAAAGAAATTTTAAAATACGTTGATAGTAAGTGAGATGAAAACCATATCTTAACAAACATTTACATTAAATTAGATTACAAAGCGATTAAACCTATTTATCATGTAAAATAGGTTTTTTGTAAGATAATTCTCACAACATTTAACCAAATGACTAAAGATAAATAAAATTATCCAATTGAATTTTATGAAAAAATTAAGTAAATCGCTGCAAGGAGTAGCAAAAATATGTTAAAATGTGGTCTTAATCGGGCATCGGGCATCGGGCATCGGGCATCGGGCATCGGGCATCGGGCATCGGGAAATTCTCAATCATCATTTAATCAGTGCTAATTTTTTAGTTTCTAATTTAGTCTTCTTTTCAAGCATTTTATCGTTCAATTCCATATTATTTTATCTTAAACGTATAAGTGCGGTTATTTTTTTGTTTTATTACATAACACCAGTCCATGCTTTAACCACCAAAACAGCAAATATCATACAAGGATATAAACCAGAATTTGTTATAACTGATGCTGCGCAAAATAAATTAGGTTTCACAATTGGCAGTAAAATCTATAGTGAGTATGCTGGTAATATTAATAGTTCAATTGTTAATCCTTTTTCTGCAACTAATAAATTAAGTGATTTTATTGTACAAAATTATACTGCTAGTAATTTGAATGTAGCAGAAAATTATGCTGATAGAGATGGCGATATAGCAAATTCACAACCATTTAATATAAATCCAATCAAGTACACTTGGTATGATGCCACTGGTCAAGAAATTCCAGCCTCAAATTATGGCAACATGATTGGCTGTGATAGTAATTTCAAATTACCATTAAAATTAAAAATTTATACTGACATAAAAGCTTTGTCACAATATGGTATACCGAATGAAGGCGAGTGGCGACGTATTGAGAAAAACTATCAAATTGAACCTAAGGGTATATGTTATTTATCGCCAAATGCGATTAAAGTTTTCCCGTATGAACAATGGATTGGTTACGATACTTCAGGAAGACATGAGGATACAGGAATTGCAGATGGCGATAGTAATATTATATATGGCTGGAATAGTAGTAATATAACTCAGCCCGATGCTACATATGGTGGTGGTTTTACTGCTGATTATGTTCCAGATAAAGGTTTTAGAGCTCGGCCTATTAGTTCCAATAAATTTTTTCCAACTACGGGTTTTGTTGGGGCTCAATTTCAATTAATCATGGAGGGAGCGCAAAGTGATTATAGTTACAGTGTTCCAGTTAATCCTGGTAATGCAGTGACAGTAGATAGTATAGGTAATGTTCTATTCATTGCAAAACCAACAGGTAAAGTCACTGTGCGAGCAACATTACGCAAAAATAATGTTAATTATTATTTTGATTATAGTTTTATGCCAACTGATGTTTGGGCTAAACCTTATAATCAAAGTACTGATTGGCAAACTGCGACAGTAGTTTGTAATGGTGCATATAATGTCTTATCAAGTTCAGAATTAACTAATTCTAGGGTTTCGTCTCAGCGTGGTTACGCATTCACCCGTGCTATTGGTGGCGGTATATTTAATGAATGGGGCAGAACAGAAAAACTTTCTTATCCAAATTCTAATTGGGAACGTGCATGGTTCTTAACTAGAAATACAACTTCTGATGGAACTCGTCGTTATATTGTTTCTTCATATATGGGAGATATCTATTTTGATGATGGTTCTAATTTAGGTTGGGTAATTATGACTGCATGTCGAGGCTGATGAATTATAATATTTTGTATGAATATCTCTGAAAAACTCAATTTACAACACCAATTTAAGGGTATTTTACTTTTTAAAGAAGGTGTGTTTTTACGTAGTTATAATCAAGGTGCTTATGTTTTAACACAGTTATTTGGTTACGCTTTAAAATTACAAACGGCACGACTGAAAAAATATCAAAATAGATGGGTTATTGCTTGTGCCTTTCCATTAAATAAGCTAAGCGAACGATTGCCAGAAGCCGTGTTAACCGATTTTGGTGCTAAACTGGAATGTACCTATCAAATTGATGATTATCAGCAGTGGTATGAGCGACGTTGCCGTGAAGAGAGCAGAGCGAAAGTAAAGGCAAAAGCCAGCAACGAGTCGTTGCAAACGAACGAGAAGCAGGCGTCGGAGCAAAGCGCTGTTGTTTATTTAAACAATAATTATGTAAAGTTAACCTCTCAACAAATCGCTTATCTTCGATCATGGCAGTCTGGTGCTTACCCGATTGACGTTGATAGATGTTTTATTGAAAGTTTAAAAAATAAAATACTTGCAGGTTTGTCTAAAATTAATAGTTAACATTTAACACTTAGTTCAAATGTAAAAAAGGTTACAAATCTAATTTTTGTAACCTTTTTTAAGTTTGGATAGGGTAACTCAGTTATTGTCCAATACGGCGAGTTAATTCGATGACTCGGATTTTTGCCAACGCTTTTGACAGTTCGGCAGAGGCTTGTGCAAATGACATATCATCACTCGGATGATTAATATGCTCTTGCGCTTGTCTTACTGCTTCTTGGGCTCTGGCTTCGTCTAAGTCTTCTCCACGAATAGCGGTATCGGCTAAAATCGTTACAAGGGTTGGTTGCACTTCTAAGATGCCACCTGATAGATAGATAAACTCTTCTTCACCATCCGCTTTCACAATGCCTACCATACCCGGTTTAATCATGGTAAGTAGTGGGGTATGACCGGGATAGATCCCAAGTTCACCTTCTTGTCCTGTGACTCTGATTCGCTGAACATCACCTGAAAAAAGGTGAGATTCAGCACTAACAACTTCTAATTGATAGGAAGTTAGTGCCATAATGCTCTCTCCGTTCTATAAATCTCTTAGAGAGATTTTGCTTTTTCAATCGCTTCGTCGATTGAACCAACCATATAAAATGCCTGTTCAGGAATATGGTCATAATCACCGTTCATAATACCTTTAAATGCACTGATGGTGTCTTTTAATGGTACGTATTTACCTGGCGAACCAGTGAATACTTCCGCAACGAAGAATGGTTGAGATAAGAAACGTTGAATCTTACGTGCACGAGCAACAGTTAATTTATCATCTTCTGATAATTCATCCATACCAAGGATTGCAATGATATCTTTTAATTCTTGATAACGTTGCAAAATTGACTGTACGCCACGAGCACAATCGTAATGTTCTTGACCAACAACAAGTGGATCTAATTGACGACTTGTTGAGTCAAGTGGATCAACCGCTGGGTAAATACCTAATGATGCGATTTGACGACTTAATACGATTGTTGCATCTAAGTGAGCAAAGGTTGTTGCTGGTGATGGGTCAGTTAAGTCATCCGCTGGTACATATACCGCTTGGATTGAAGTAATTGAACCTGTTTTGGTTGAGGTAATACGTTCTTGAAGAATACCCATTTCTTCTGCTAGTGTTGGTTGGTAACCTACTGCAGATGGCATTCGTCCTAATAAAGCTGATACTTCGGTACCGGCTAGGGTATAACGGTAAATATTATCGATAAATAAGAGTACGTCTTTACCTTCGTCACGGAATTTTTCAGCCATGGTTAAACCGGTTAATGCAACACGTAAACGGTTTCCTGGTGGCTCATTCATCTGACCATAAACTAACGATACTTTATCAAGTACGTTTGATTCTTTCATTTCGTGATAGAAGTCGTTACCTTCACGTGTACGTTCACCCACACCAGTAAATACTGAGTAACCTGAGTGTTCGATCGCGATGTTACGAATTAACTCCATCATGTTAACGGTTTTACCAACACCCGCACCACCAAATAGACCAACTTTACCCCCTTTAGCAAAAGGACAAATTAAGTCGATAACTTTGATGCCGGTTTCAAGTAATTCTGTTGAGTTAGCCAATTCTTCATAACTTGGTGCTGCACGGTGAATCGCCCAACGCTCTTCTTCACCAATAGGACCTGCTTTATCAACAGGATCACCAAGTACGTTCATAATTCGGCCAAGTGTTTTTGTTCCCACAGGAACTTCTATGCCGTGTCCTGTATTTACTACTTTAAGTCCACGTCTTAAACCATCAGATGAGCCCATTGCAATACAACATACAACGCCACCACCTAATTGTTGCTGAACTTCCAGAACTAATTTTTCAGTGCCGGTTTCCACTTCTAATGCATCATATACCTTTGGTACAGCATCTTCAGGGAATTCGACATCAACCACCGCACCGATGATCTGGACAATCTTTCCAGTAGCCATTTTTAATCCTCTACGTCTTTTTCTTAACTATTAGCCAATATTTAGCCTTAACCTGAAACAGCAGCGGCACCCGATACAATATCAATTAATTCATTGGTAATTGCACCTTGACGTGCTTTGTTATACGCAATTTGTAATTCATTGATTAAGTTTGCACCGTTATCGGTTGCTGCTTTCATGGCTACCATTCTTGCTGCCTGTTCACTCGCTAGATTTTCAACCACAGCTTGATAGACTTGTGATTCAATATAACGACGTAAAATCACATCTAGTAATGATTTCGCATCTGGCTCATAAATATAATCCCCTGATGAAGCTTTAAGCTTTTCATCATCTGAATGTGGTAATGGTAATAACTGCTGTATAGTTGGCTTTTGTGACATGGTATTAATAAATTTATTGGTGACAATATATAATCTATCAACCTTGCCATTGTCATATGCCTCAAGCATTGTTTTTACCGGTCCAATCAAATCAGATAATGTTGGTTCATCACCTAAGTTGGTTACTTGGGTTAATATGTTCGCTTTAACTGATGAGAAAAACGATACCCCTCGTGATCCAATTAAAGCGACATCAGACTCAACACCTTTTTCCTGCCATGCTGACATATCAGCAATGACAGTTTTAAAAAGATTAATATTTAAACCACCGCATAAACCACGATCGGTTGAAATGATAAGATAGCCAACTCGCTTAACATCTCTTTCTTCTAAATAGGGATGTTTGGCACCTATTTGAGCTAACGCTAAATGTCCAATTACTTCACGAATCATTTCAGCATATGGTCGGCTAGCTGCCATTCTATCCTGCGTTTTACGCATTTTAGAGTTGGCAACCATCTCCATTGCTTTAGTGATCTTTTGTGTACTTTGGATACTGGCAATTTTCGTTCTAATCTCTTTTGCATTAGCCATTTGTTATCCCATCCTTACCAAGTTTGAGTTGATTTAAAGCTTTCAAGCATTGCTTTTAGCTTATTTTCAATCTCATCATTGTAGTTACCTGTTGCATCGATTTCCTTAACAAAATCGGCATATTGGCTATGGGCATAAGCAAGGAGTGCTGCTTCAAATGGTAACACTTTAGTCAGTTCAACATCTTCAAGATAACCACGTTCAGCAGCGTAAAGCACAATTGATTGCTCAGCAACTGTCATTGGTGAATATTGCTTTTGTTTGAGCAATTCAGTTACCTTTTCACCATGGCTTAATTGGTTTCTTGTTGCTTCGTCTAAGTCAGATGCAAACTGTGAGAAAGCTGCTAATTCACGATATTGTGCAAGTGCTGTACGAATACCGCCTGATAATTTTTTCATTATCTTAGTTTGAGCCGCACCACCAACACGAGAAACCGAAATACCCGGGTTTACCGCAGGACGGATACCTGAGTTGAATAAGCTGGTTTCAAGGAAGATCTGACCATCTGTAATTGAAATTACGTTAGTTGGTACGAACGCTGAAACGTCACCCGCTTGAGTTTCGATAATTGGTAACGCAGTTAATGAACCGGTTTTACCTTTTACTTCGCCTTTTGTGAACTCTTCAACATAAGCTTCGTTAACACGAGCTGCACGTTCAAGTAAACGTGAGTGAAGATAGAACACATCACCAGGATAAGCTTCACGTCCAGGTGGGCGACGAAGTAGTAATGAAATTTGACGATAAGCAACTGCTTGTTTAGATAAATCATCATAAACAATTAGTGCATCTTGACCACGATCACGGAAGTATTCACCCATCGCACAACCTGCGTAAGGTGCTAAGTATTGTAATGCTGCTGATTCAGATGCTGATGCAACAACCACAATGGTATTTTTAAGTGCACCGTGCTCTTCGAGTTTACGTACTACGTTAGCAATAGTTGATTGTTTTTGACCGATTGCGACGTATATACATTTAACACCTGAATCACGTTGGTTAATAATGGCATCAATTGCTAAAGCAGTTTTACCAGTTTGACGGTCACCGATGATAAGTTCACGTTGACCACGACCAATTGGAATCATTGAGTCAACCGCTTTATAACCAGTTTGTAACGCTTGGTCAACGGATTGACGGTCGATAACGCCTGGCGCAACGACTTCTACAGGTGAGAAGCCGTCATGTTGAATCGAACCTTTACCATCAATTGGTTCACCAAGTGTGTTGATAACTCGGCCTAATAAACCATCACCTACTGGTACCTGTAAAATACGACCAGTACATTGTACTTTCATCCCTTCAGACAAGTCTTCGTATGGTCCCATGACCACCGCACCAACAGAATCTCTTTCAAGGTTTAATGCCATTGCATAACGGTTGCCGGGTAATGCAATCATTTCGCCTTGCATGACATCAGTTAATCCGTGGATTCGAAGGATACCATCACTTACTGATATGATTGTTCCTTCATTGTGAGCATCACTCACAATATTGAACTGAGCGATTCGCTCTTTAATTAGTTCACTTATTTCAGTTGAATTTAGCTGCATTATCAGTCCCCTTAAGACTGTAGAACGTCATTTAGTCGATTTAGACGTCCTCTGATACTACTATCAATAACCATATCGCCCGTACGAATAATAAAACCAGAAATGAGCGATTTATCAATATGACATTTTAGTTTTACTTTTCGTGATAAACGTTTTTCGACAGCGACAGAAATTTTATCAAGTTGTTCACTGGTCAGCTCATTGGCAGAAATTACATCAACGTCTGCCTGTGCTTCTCTTTCTAAACAGTATTGCTCAAACAGTGTTAACACTTCAGGAAGAAGGGATAAGCGTTTGTTTTCAGCCATCACTTTAATAAAATTAGTGCTAAACTCATCAAGTACATCCTTACAGATGTTAATGAGTAAGTTCGCCACTGAATCGGTTTTCATGTCAGATGTTAAAATACTTTTTATTTGAGCATCTTTGCTCACTTCAGCAGTTAACACTAACATTTTGTGCCATGATTCGATGCTATTTTTTTCAACAGCAAAGTCGAAAGCGGCTTTAGCATAAGGGCGAGCAATCGTAATTAAGTCAGCCATTGCTCTATTCTCCTTATAGTTCAGCTACGAGTTTATCAATGATGTCGCTGTTAGCGGCTTCATTAACAGAACGTTCAATAATTTTTTCTGCACCGGCAATAGCGAGTGTAGCAACTTGTTGTTTAAGCTCTTCACGAGCGCGTTTACGCTCAGCTTCAACTTCAGCAAGTCCTTGAGCAACAATCCTTTCTTTTTCACGAGTAGCTTCTTGTTTAGCTTCTTCAAGAATGGCTGCTTTGCGTTTATTCGCTTGCTCAATAATTGCATTAGCCTCAACCTTAGCCTGTTGCATTATGTCAGATGTATTTGCTTTGGCTAATTCCAAATCTTTTTTTGCTGTTTCTGCTGAAGCAAGTCCTTCAGCTATCTCTTTTTGGCGTTTTTCAATCGCGCGGATAACTGGAGGCCAAACAAACTTCATACAGAACCAAACAAACAATACAAATGTAATTGCTTGGCCGAGGAGAGTTGCGTTCATATTCATGAGACGATTCCTCTTAAAATTTTATTAACCTGCAACAGCAAAAATGACATATAGTGCAATACCTACACAAATCATTGGAATCGCATCAACTAGACCCATAACAATAAAGAATTGAGTACGTAACATAGGCATTAATTCTGGTTGACGTGCAGCACCTTCTAAGAATTTACCACCTAGTAAACCAATACCAACTGCACCACCAATTGCAGCTAATCCCATCATTATGCCTGCGGCTACAAATAACATACTATCCATTATATACTCCAGTTTATTATCAAAAAAATAGTGAAATTAATGATCTTCCGTTGCCGATGCCATTGCTAAATAGACGATCGTCAACACCATAAAAATAAATGCTTGTAATGTAATAATTAAAATATGGAAAATGGCCCACGGTAATGATAATACCCACTGTGACCACCAAGGCAATAGTGCAGCAATTAAGATAAAGATAAGCTCACCTGCATACATGTTACCAAATAGTCGAAGACCTAAAGATACCGGTTTAGCTAAAAGGCTAACTAACTCAAGCACTAAATTGATCGGCGCAAATGCCCAATGATTAAATGGATGCAAGGTGTATTCTTTAATAAACCCTGAAATCCCTTTATATTTGATTGAATAAATGACGATAAGTGCAAACACGCCGAGTGACATTGACATTGTAATGCTAACATCAGCTGTTGGTACCACTCTTAAATGAGAAAGACCTAACCATTGCGCTGCATAAGGTAGAAAATCAACAGGGATAAGGTCCATTAAATTCATTAAGAAAACCCAGATAAACACTGTTAAAGCAAGTGGAGCGATGAGTTTATTTTGACCTGTAAACATGTCTTTGACAGTATTATTAACAAATTCGAAGATCATCTCGACAGCACATTGTAGTTTACTTGGTACACCACTGGTTGCTTTTTTGGCTACACGGTGGAAAATCCACAAAAAGATAACACCAAGTAAAATTGAGAAAAATAATGAATCAAGATTAAAGGTCCAAAAACCCGAGCCCACCTGCAAGTTCTCAAGGTGATGCTTAATATAAGCTTGTGGTGAAGCTGGAGAGGAAACTGACATATAACCCTCTTACCTATTTCTAATAATAAAAAAACACTGCTTATTTTTAACCTTAAAAGGTATAAGCAATCGCTGTAATAACCGAAGCTACTATTTTAAACCCAATTGCCTATATTAAGTCAACAACTGATTAACAAAATTAAGAATTTAGACACTTTTTACTAATTTTGTGTAAAGAATAGAAGCTGTAAGAATAACTTTATTAGAAATATTACCCCATCAATAGCTAAATTAATGGGGATAAATGGGGCTAATTTTGCGCTTTGACTGCTTGGGCAATTTGTTCAGCTAGGTTTTGAACTTCGGATTGATCGGTTCCTTCTACCATAACTCGAATAAGCGGTTCTGTGCCTGATTTACGAATCAAAACTCTACCATGGTTACCAAGTTGTTGTTCGGCTTGTTCAATAGCGGTTTTTACTGTATTACTTTGTAGAGGATCATGTTGGCTTGTGAATCGAACATTGATTAATACCTGCGGCAACATAGTCATACCACTACAAAGATCGGCTAAAGACATATTATTGTGTACCATTGCAACCAATACTTGTAAACCAGCAACAATGCCATCGCCAGTTGTGGTTTTATCTAGTAAAAGGACATGTCCAGAATTTTCAGCACCGAGTCGCCAGTTTTTTTCAATCAGTTTTTCTAGTACATAACGATCGCCAACTTTTGCTCTTTCAAATGGGATACCCAGATTTTTTAGCGCTAGCTCAAGTCCCATGTTACTCATTAATGTGCCGACAACGCCGCCTTTCAGTTGCCCTTGTCTTAAAGCTTCTCGGGCGACGATATAGATGATCTGATCTCCATCAACTTTGCAGCCTTTATGATCGACCATAATAATGCGATCACCATCACCATCTAAAGCAAAACCTAAATCCGCTTTTTCATCAATTACACGTTTGGATAATGCTCTAATGTCTGTAGCACCGCAATTATCATTGATGTTGACGCCATCTGGTTCACAACCGATTTTTATCACGTTGGCACCAAGTTCACGTAATACTTTAGGGGCGATATGGTAGGTTGCCCCATTAGCACAATCGACAACAATTTTTAAACCAGATAAGCTAAGATCATGGTTAAAAGTACTTTTACAAAATTCAATATAGCGGCCAGCAGCATCAGTAATACGACTAGCTCGGCCGAGTTGTTTTGATTCAACGCAGTCTATTGGTTTTTCAAGCTGAGCTTCGATCTCTAATTCAATTTCGTCATCAAGTTTTTTACCCTCTGTCGAAAAAAATTTAATACCGTTATCATAAAAAGGGTTATGTGAAGCTGAAATGACAACCCCAGCATCTGCACGAAATGTTCGGGTTAAATAAGCAATAGCAGGCGTTGGCATTGGTCCAGTAAAAGCAGCAGCCACGCCCGCAGAAGCAAATCCTGCTTCTAAAGCTGATTCAAGCATATAACCTGAAATGCGGGTATCTTTACCGATAAGAACTTTTTTTACTCCATCTTTCGCTAATACGCGACCGGCAGCCCAACCTAATTTAAGTGCAAAATCTGGCGTGATAGGATATTGACCCACTTTTCCTCGAATTCCATCGGTTCCAAAGTATTTTCGATTCGACATGTTTATTCCCTCACACAAAAGTATTTTTGATTTACCCATTTATAATGAGTAATTTTTATTATTAAACATTAATAATTAATAATCACACGCCAATAAGGCGCAATTAATGACTAATTTATCGTAAAATATTTAAATTTTACTGAATGTTAATTGTAATTTTAATCTCGATTATCATTGGCAAATTTTAATAAAACTTGGCTCTCTTTTATAAATCGCTCGGCATAAGGACCAAACCATTTGGTGACTTCATTAAAATTTTCAACAAATTTAGTCTTATCTCTTTGTTCAATTAATTTCACCATTTGGCCAAAACATTCATAATAGCGTTTGATTAGTTCAATATTATCATCTGATGCCATGATGATATCGGCATAGAGCTCTGGATCTTGAGCAAATAAACGACCGACCATCATGAGTTCTAATCGATAAATCGGCGATGATAGAGCAATAAGCTGCTCCAAATCGGCTTGTTCACGTTGTAGATTAACGCCATATGAAAAAGAGGTGAAATGGCGTAAAGCTTGAATAAACGACATGCATTTATCATGTTCTTTAGCGTCAATTGCGCATAAGTTAGCACCCCAAATTCGCATTTGTTCGATAAGCCATTGGTATTTTTCTGGATAACGACCTTGGCAATAAACAATAATTTGTTTGGCAAGATTGGGGACATCTGGACCAAACATTGGGTGTAATCCAACTACTGGCCCTGAATGTTTATCAAGCATGGCTTGTAATGGTTTGGCTTTTATAGACGTGAAATCAGTTAAAATACAATCTTTAGGTAATGGTGGTAATTGATGAATAATATCACACGTTTTATTGATAGGAACCGTAACTATTACTACAGCTGCATCAGCGACAACTTCAGCAGCTTGATGCATGGTTTTTGAACCTAAGGTTTTAACTTCATAACCTGATAGGGTAAATAGTTTGGCAAATAGTCTTCCCATTTGACCATTACCACCAATGATGACAATCGAGCCTTTGCCGTTGTAAACTTTTTTAAAACCTTTGTCGTTTTCACTGATATAGGATTCACGCATTAACCGACGTAAAATATCTTCTATTAAAGAGGCGGATACACCTATATTTTGTGCCTCTTGTCGTCTTTTTGTTAACATTTCAGCTTCACGTTTTGGATCATATATTGGAATACCATGTTTACTTTTTACTTTGCCAACTTCGGCAACTAGCGCTAATCGCTGATTAATTAACGATAAAATTGCTTTATCAACTTCATCAATTTTATCGCGTAGTGTGAGTAATTCCGTTGACATAGATGGGATTCCTTTAGCACAAATTGAAGCTTTTACTGTAATAGCTTAACAGTATAACGTATTTTTGGTAGCATGAGTCAATGACAACGTTAATTCCAGTATAATAAATTTATTATGAAAGTTATCTCATTTAATATTAATAGTCTTCGCGCCAGAATTCATCAACTCGCTGCGATTATTGATACCCATCAGCCTGATATAATTGGTTTACAAGAAACGAAAGTCCATAATGATCAGTTTCCGGTTGAAGAGTTAGCCCAATTTGGTTATCACTTACATTATCATGGGCAGAAAGGGCACTATGGTGTTGCACTTTTAACCAAGCAACAGCCTATATCAGTACAATGTGGCTTTCCAACCGATGAACAAGATGCCCAATGTCGTTTAATCATGGCACAGTTACCCACCAATGAAGGTAATTTAACGGTGATTAATGGTTATTTTCCTCAAGGCGAGAGTTTACATCATGAAATCAAGTATCCAGCAAAACGTAAGTTCTATCAGGATCTGATTAATTACCTAAAACAGCAACAATTAAGTGAACAGCTATGTTTAATTATGGGCGATATGAATATTTGTCCAACTGATATTGATATTGGTATATCAGACGATAGTCGTAAACGTTGGCTACGTACTGGTAAATGTTCGTTTTTACCTGAAGAGCGAGATTGGATGAACAATTTAATGTCGCTTGGCTTTACGGATACTTATCGCAATGAACATCGAACAAAACAAGAATATTCTTGGTTTGATTATCGTTCCAAAGGCTTTGATACCGGTACTGGGCTTCGAATTGATTTAATATTAGCCAGTCCAAAACTATTATCTCATTGTCAGCAAACAGGTATTGATTATGAAATTCGGGCAATGGAAAAGCCGTCTGATCATGCGCCAATTTGGGCAGAGTTTGATTTAGTTTAAGTTTATACACCTATTTAGTAAGGATAATAGCATGCAAAATAGTTCAATTTTATCAGTTAAAGATCTTAATCAAATGGTAAAAGATGTACTTTCAGATGCTATTGGCCAGATTTGGTTAGTGGGTGAGATTTCTAATTTTTCTCGCCCATCATCAGGTCATTGGTACTTCACGCTAAAAGATGATGCAGCTCAAGTGCGATGTGCTATGTTTCGTAATAGTAATTTTCGAACGGGCTTTACTCCACAAAATGGCCAGCAAGTTTTAGTTCGAGCAACTGTCACACTTTATGAAGCACGCGGTGAATATCAACTGGTGATTGATAAGCTACAACCAGCAGGTGCAGGTTTATTACAACAAAAATTTGAACAGTTAAAGCAAAAACTATCCGATGAGGGACTATTTGATGCTATTTATAAAAAAACCTTACCGGATAATATTCGAACAGTAGGTATTATTACTTCATCAACCGGTGCAGCACTACATGATATTTGTCAGATATTAAAGCGCCGAGATCCAAGTTTGCATTTAATTATTTATCCAACACAAGTACAAGGTACTGAAGCTGCCGCGCAAATTGCTCGAATGATTGAAATTGCCAATATTCGGCAAGAATGTGATGTATTAATTGTTGGTCGTGGAGGGGGATCGTTAGAGGATCTTTGGTCTTTTAACGAAGAGGTCGTAGCAAGAGCGATTTTTGCCAGCCGTTTGCCGATTGTCAGCGCAGTTGGGCATGAAATTGATTTTACCATTGCTGATTTTGTCGCTGATGTTCGAGCTGCTACGCCTTCGGCTGCTGCTGAATTAGTTAGCCAAGATAGCTTAGATCAAATAAAGCGGCTACAGATTCAAGAACAGTATTTATCTATGGCTATTGATTACTATTTAACAAGATGTCGTGAAATGTTAAATAAAGGGTATCATCGATTACAAACTCAACATCCGCAAGCAAAGTTAGCCAAACAGTTAAATGTGTTATTAACTTATCGTCATGCCTTATATGACAATATTCAGCAATATTTGCTTCGACAAACAAATCTCTATAATTATTTAGATAAAAGATTGTTACGTGTCTCTCCGCAAAATACGATAAGCGCTTTACAGCAGACAATTAATCAACGTCAGCAACAAATAATCCATCTGATTGAGCAAAAATTTACTCAATCACAACATCAATTTGCCTTACAAACCTCACAGCTTAATAGTGTTAGTCCACTTGCCACATTAGAAAGAGGTTATTCAGTGACCACAACGGTTGATAATGCGGTAGTTGGCTGTGCTGCACAAGTTACCGTTGGTGATTTCATCATTACCAGGTTAAAACAAGGTAAACTTGTTAGTCAAATTACTACAATTGATGATAAAGATATCACCTCAAAGTAATCTCAGTGAATATAAAAATTAAGAGTATTCGATCTAAATTAAATAAGCTTTATCACAAGGCTGATATTTAAATTGATTGTTCACTGTATTTATTAATTGAATTGTTAAAACTTGCTGAAAATTATATTTTTTATTGATATTTCAATGTGTTATTTGCTTTGCAATTTAGGCTAGCACTAGTATATAATTCGAGCATAACAAATTATTATTTTATTTAAAAAGTGTATGAATCCTCCAATTGGTATTGATTTAGGTACGACAAACAGTTTAATTTGTGTCTGGCAAGAAGGTAAGCCAACGTTGATTCCCAATGCTATCGGTGAAGTTGTAACACCTTCTGTGATAAGTATTGATGAAGATGATTCTATTTTAGTAGGTCGTGCAGCGTTGTCTCGTTTAACGACTCATCCTGATAAAAGTGCTGCCGCATTTAAACGATTTTTAGGTTCAAATAAAATTTATGAGCTAGCGGGTAAAAAATTCACCCCAACAGAACTTTCAGCATTAGTTTTAAAATCGTTAAAAGCCGATGCCGAAGCATTTTTGCAACAAGAAATTCGTGATGTCGTTATTTCTGTTCCGGCTTATTTTAATGATGAACAACGAAAGCAGACTCGTTTTGCTGCCGAGTTAGCCGGTTTAAACGCAGTTCGTTTGATTAATGAACCAACCGCTGCTGCCATGGCCTATGGATTACATGAAGAACAATCAGGTAATACGTTAGTATTTGATTTAGGTGGCGGGACCTTTGATGTAACAGTGCTTGAATATGCATTACCCATTATTGAAGTTCACGCGTCAGCGGGTGATAACTATTTAGGTGGTGAAGATTTTACCCATGAAATTGTTCAAGCTTGTTTAAGTGAATGGAAGCTTAAACAACAAGATATTGCTGTTGATGATTATGCTCGATTATTAGATTTAGCTGAACAAGTCAAATGCAAGTTAAATGGTGAACAAATGCAATATTTAACTTGGTTTTGGCAAGATAAAGAGTGGCAATTTGAACTTAATGAAAGTCGAGCTAAAGTGATTTGGTTACCACTGCTTAATCGTTTGCGAGCGCCAGTTGAACAAGCCTTAAGTGATGCGCGTTTAAAACCAGCTCAACTTGAACATATCGTATTAGTGGGGGGATCATCACAGCTAGGTGTAGTACGTGAATTGGTGACTAAACTTTTTGGTAAATTACCTTATCGTCACATCAATCCGACTACGATTGTGGCACAAGGTGCGGCGGTACAAGCGGCTTGCCGTTTGCGCAATCAAGATGTAGAAGAGGTAATATTAACTGATGTCTGTCCTTATACACTTGGTATTGAAAGTTGTTCAGGTAAGGTAAGTGGCTTGTTTTCACCTATCATTGAACGTAACACTATTGTGCCAACATCTAAGGTAAAAACGTTTTATTCAACGCAACCACAGCAAAAAGCGATCTGCATTTCGGTTTATCAAGGCGAAAATCCTCGCGTAGAAAATAATGTGTTGATTGATGAGTTTGAAATACCACTTACACCGATGGAAAAAACACAAGGTGTTGATGTTCGTTTTAGCTATGATTTAAATGGATTATTAGAAGTAGATGTCGTTCTACTTGAGACCGGTGAACAATATGGTAAAGTGATCGATCAAAGCCCAATTGGATTAACCGATAAGCAAAAACAGGAAAGCCATGAGCGGTTAACAGCATTAAAAATACATCCACGTGATGAAATGCCAAATCGTACTTTATTGGCAAGATTAGAACGTGCGTGGGCGCAATCACTAGGCGATGAACGACTGTTGATTGGATCTTATATTGAAGATTTTTTAACGGTATTAAATCAACAAAATTTAGATGAAATAAATCAGATGCGCGTTGAAATTGAGTCACAATTAAACGAGTTAGGTAGGTAATCGCTTAGCTGCATGATTTGATGAACGTTTAATTCCCCCCTTTTATTTTGTTGATTTAAAAAAGGGGGAGTTTGGCTAATTACTTTTGCCTTATTCTAAAGGCGGACCAAAACGATTGATCTGTTTTAAACTAGGCTGATAACAAGGATACAGTAAAAAGATTAACAAAAATGTGCCTATACTAAAAAAGTATTTTTGTCCTTGATAGCTATCATTCAGACGTCGTTTTATGGCAAACACGATATTTATTCCGGCAAAAATATAAGATATAGTCAGGAGTACATAAAATATATTTGGCGTTTGATTATATATATCAATAAATATCTTACCGTAAACAATGATAATCAAACTAACAAATGATTGTTTAACAAATCCTGATAGGTCAGTACGTCCATTCCAACGCCAAAATTGCGTCCATTCATTTTTAGGCAGCGATAACGAGTTTAAATACGCTTGTTTTTGGTTATTTTGGGCTAAAAGTAGTGTGGCACAAAGTCGCAGTATCAAATCATTATCTGTGTTATCTTTTAGCTCTTCTAATTTTTCAAGTTCAGTTTCTGAACATATACCATATTTTTGAGATAAAAGTGCAATCATTGACTGAATCAATTGAGCTGGTTGGTAATGGCTGGCGTTTTGTTTGAAGTTATTTAAATAGGGTAAACCCCTATCTTTATTTAAATTAGTTGCTAATTTGATTAATGCTTTATCATCACCAGCAAAGTTTTTTAGTATTTGATCTAGCTGTTTAGCTTGCGAAGGTTTATTTAAGACAATTTTATATAAAAACATTAAATAAATTCGATTGCCATTTTTTAATTTAGCATGCCATGAGTGCGCTAATTTTTGTTCAATATCATCAAAATCAACGCTGTTTGGGTCATCAATAAAAGACTCTATCGAATCTGGATAACTGATTAACATACTATTAATCAATTTATTATCATTATTAATCAGACAGTATAATTCATCGCTTGTTTGCCATTTAGGATTTTTAAAAATTTCTATAATGGGTTTAAGTTCATTATTATTCGATAAATTAAAGGTATTACTGTGTTGTTGCAGGTATTGAGCAGTTTTAAAAGGCGAGTTAACAATGGCTAGCGCCAAGATACATTCACGATACCACTGCCAATATTTATTTTCGTTGTAAAATATTGTGTTGTCATTGGGTGATGAGGGTAATTGATAAATTTTTTGAAATTTAAAATATACAACCCAGTCATACATCTCCATATGCGTGTAGTTTAGATTTTTATAAAGATGTAATATTGCGATGTCAGGTAAATGATCGAACCTATCAAGGAACAACCGGCTATATAAAAACTGATCACCATTTTCATCTGGATCGAATCTAGCTGGAATAGGTAAGTTTTCATTATTATCATATAGCCAAGCTTTGAACTCTTTTACTGGTGTAAGCCTTGATAGCCATGCTAAATGTTGTTTAGCTTGTCGTTTTAAATTAGTTAGAATAAATTGTTCAAATGGATCATCGCTCTGTTCATCTAAAATTTGTTGTAACAATGTTTCGTTACCGTGGCGTAACATGATGGCATGACGATATAAACGGAATAAGCGATTGTTACCATCATCATGTAATAACATTAATAATATTTGCCGGTAATTCCAGTTTGTACTTAAAGCCCAATTAATAAAATCCGCAATCTCAGTGTTATATTCGCTCGGATCAATTTTGGCTAATCGAGCGATGGTGGTTGGTGTAAATTGTGGAATGGTAAATAGATAATTGTCAGTTTTATCTACTTCAAGGCAGTAAGAGTCATTAAGCGCAACAAATAATAATGGCAGGTAATTACTTGCATAATATGCACACCAACCCGCAATCCAACTTTCTGCTTTTTCTACATAATGCCCTGAATGGTAAAGATCAATCCAAGCTTGTAAAGCCTGTTCTTTATTATTGAGTAAAGTATATTGATTTGCCGCAATATATTTCCATTCAATAATCAGATGTTCGGCTTGATCTGGTTGTGTTATTGCTGATAGCGCATAGTCTAAAATTGCTTGATTTTCTAATTCAGCCACACAATGCCAGTAGCTTAAAGCAAGCATCAATGTTTTATCATCAGGCAAATAAATAACAGTATCTTGTTGTAAATAGGCATAAAGGTCAGCTGAACGTTGCTCCCAATATGTCCATTTGGCATTATACACATAGTCAATTGTGACATTTTGTATTTGCTTATTCGTTGTGGGTAAGGCGGTGTAATCAAAAAAATCCCCACCCTCAAGATATTTTAAAAAATTGTTGTAGTGTTCATATTGATCGGGATATTGGGTGATGAGTTGTTGTCGCCAACGCAAATTTTCGGCTAATAAGTTAACACATGATTGTGATATATTGGTAGTTTCATAACTTATTTCTAGCAATTGCCATTTGACGATATCTATTACCGCCATTGGATAATCATAAAATGAACCAATAAATTTTTGCCACTCATCAATTTTGTAACAACGGTTAGGATCGTTTAATAGCGCTTGATAAGCAGCACAAATTTCATTGGCCTGAATTTGTTCGTCACTTACAGGATCGTTGGGTTTTACTTCAGATTCTGCTTGTGGTTGATCAATTACTGTTTCGGTAGATTGTGCATACAGTATTGCATTGTCATAGGCTTGATGTAACGCTTTAAACCCCTCAGGATCCCTTTCAGGATGATAATCAGGTAACTTAGTTCGATATGCTTGACGAATAACTGCGATATCTTTTGTTGGAACAATCCCTAATAAATGCCAAATATCTTCATTCATGACCATTGATACTCCATTAATGATTCAGGTTTTTGTTGATCATCCAAATCAATAAACCAAGGTAAGCGGTTAAATGGTGCTTGTAAGTCTGAATATAAATTGGTCATGGTATGTGCGTTTGAAGCTCTGGATAATTCGCAACGTAGTAATTCTAAGTTTTCTTTATTATTTAGTGATATCCAATACTGATAGCCAATAAACCAACTGGTGAAATAATGTTGCCAAGAGCTATAATAGTATTGGGCACGAATACCAATTCTGAATAAAATCCATAATGCTTCTTGTTCGGTGATATATTTGTTTGTAATGCCATTACGTAAAATATAGGCCATTCGTGCATAATCCCAACTTCGGATGCTAGCTACACCACATATAGGAAAGGTTTGTTTAACAAAATCAAGCAACACTTTTTGGTAGTCAGTTTGCTCATTATAATAGTTACACCAGTCAAATTCTGCATATCGTGAATAGATAAAATAGTATTGAGATAGGGTTGAAGCATGTCCATCATCGACCATATCAAACACGCAATTTAGTAAAGTTTCTCGAGAATCAATCCCCCAACTTTCGCTCATATCAACAAAATCTTGTTGAGGATAAAAAAATGGTGAAGTATAACTGGCACCCTTATCTTTATGTAATACAACCATTGGTGCTGACAATCCATATAACCAATCGATAATATCTTGATTCATATTTTTTATATCATTACTTATATTATTTAATATAAAAAGATAGCAGATTTAAGCTAAAAAAAGAAATTGTTATTTAAATTAATGGGATTAGATACATTTTAAAAATCCCTTTAATTGAGTGAAATGAATCTTAGAATTGTTGCAAGTTACGGTAATTATATTTTGCAAATCAATATCAACAAGGCATAATAAAAGCAAAGTAATCACTATTTGATTACTATTAAGCAATAAATAAAAAGGAGTCACCATGAGAAAAATTGCTTTATTCGCAATATTAATATTTGGTGTGTTTATGTTGCAAGGTTGTGTTGCTGCCGTAATTGGCGCAGGGGCAGGTGCTACTGCTAAAGTGGCTTCAGATCCTCGAACAGCAGGAACACAAGTTGATGACACTACACTCAATTCACGTATGGGCATGAAGTTAAAAGATAACGCATCCACATTTATTGGATCCCACATTGCAACAACTGCTTATGATGGTAATATTCTTTTAACTGGTCAGGCAACGAATGAACAAATTGAAAAAGCTGATAGCTTAGCCCATGAAGTTGAGGGAGTAAAAAAAGTTTATAATCAAATTCGTGTTGGTGAGCCTGTTGATGCAGGTACCATGACCAATGACGCGTGGATCACTACCAAAGTAAAATCTCAATTAATTTTCAATGCTGAAACAAAAGCTCGTAAAATAAAAGTTGTGACCGAAAACGGAGAAGTTTTTGTAATCGGTATTGTTACTGAGCAAGAAGGCAAATCTGTTGCTGACGTTGCAAGTAAAGTTGATGGCGTTAAAAAGGTAATTACGCTCTTTACCTCTCCAGAAAATTAATTTATCTGATGATTAAATGGGGAACTGACTCCCCATTTTAATTGCAATTAACCTATAGATTGAATCCGAGTAATTAATTGGCTTAATCCGTGTAAACGTGAAGGGCTTAATTCATCAGTAATTTTGAGCTTATTTAAAACAGCCAGAAAATCAATATTACTAATTTGCTGTGCTGTTTTATTGTTTGCCAATATAATCAATATAGCCAATAACCCTTTTACAATCCTACCTTCACTTTCTCCTTGAAAAATGAATGTACCATCTGTTTGTTTTTGCCAAGTTAACCATACTCGATTTTCACAACCTTGTACTAGATTTTGCTCGGTTTTGAGTTCGTCTGGAAAATCGGGTAACTGTTTGGACAGTATAATTAACTGGCGATAACGATCTTGCCAGTTTTGTTGTGCTGAAAATAATTCAGTTAACATTTGCGGTGATAGCATAATTAAACCCTTTTATCGCTAATTACTTGTTAAGTAGATTAAGCTAATGTATGTATAGTCAGATTAATACATTCATCGCATTTTTTAATGCTGTAATGAATTTATCAATATCATTCTGATTATTATATGGCATGAGTGATATACGGATCACGCCGTGGCAACCTAATTTATTCATTAAAGGCTGAGCACAAATCTCACCTGTTCGAATAGCTATTTGCTGCTCACTTAATAAAATCGCGATATCATTGTGGTGAATTTGATTAATATTAAAACTAATAATTGGGCTATTATCAACGCTGTAAAACTTAATATTAGCTAATTGTGTTAACTGTGTTTTAGCATACTGAGATAATTGATCTGTATATTGCTCAAGTTGAGTCAATGGCCAATTTTTAAGCCATTGTAGTGTGGCATTAAATCCTATAATTCCAGCAATATTAGGGGTACCTGCTTCGAACTTATATGGTAGATCTGCCACAACAAATTCTGTAAAGGACGCCTTTTTTAACATTTTGCCCCCGCCTTGCCAAACCGTCATTTGTTCAAGTAATGCTTTTTTACCATATAAAATACCTAGACCTGTTGGTCCATATAATTTATGGGCAGAAAAAGCATAAAAATCAATGTTGAAAGCTTCTACATTGATCGGTTGGTGAACAATGCCTTGGGCACCATCAACCACTAAAATGGCGTTATATTGATGTACTAACTGACTAATAGCGAATAAATCAGGGCAAAATCCAGTGACATTCGACATTTGCGTGATAGCTACAATTTTAGTTCTCGATGAAAGTAGCGATGTTAGTTCATCAACATTGGACGACCATTTTATAATTTTGGCACCGGTTTGCTGCGCAACAATTAGCCAAGGTAATAAATTGCTATGATGCTCTAATTCACTAACAATAATTTCGTCATCCGGCTTTAATAAAGGGCGAGCATAACTTTGTGCAATTAAGTTAATTGATTCAGTCGCCCCTTTGGTCCAAATAATTTCACTACTGTTTTTGATTGCAATTAAATCAGCAACATTTTGTCTGGCCTGCTTGATTGCTTCCGTCACTTTTACAGCATCGTGATGTAAACTACGCTCAGCAGTTGCCGTATTATGGGTATAATATTGCATTGTTGTATCAATCATCGCTTTAGGCTTGAGTGCGGTTGCTGCTGAGTCTAGGTAAACACTTTCGCTATTTAATGCAGGAAAATCCGCTCTAAATTGTTTAGGCGAAAAATGTTTATTGGCTGAGTTCAAGTCCGGCGATACCATTCCAGTAACCATTACAATCTCGTTTATGTTCAATGTTTAATGGGTGTGATCCATCTTCATTTGCTTTAAATTGCTTAACAATGTCGAGTGTTGCTAGCCCAAGTGGCGAAATTCTAACGATATCGACAAGTCCTTTCATGTCTTTAAGATTATTTCCTAAATTGTAACAATAACCGCTTTGTGTTTGAATGCCATTTAGTACAAAGACCTTTTGTTGTTCTTGGGAAAATACTTCTCGACCAACTGGATACTTGATACAACAAGTTTCACATTTATCTTTAGGTTTATCTTCTGATCTTGCAGTAAAACAACGCGCTGAATACGCTAAAGGTAGATAGCCGTAACTGAACACTTCAACTTCAAATTTTCGTTCAATATTTAAACCATCAAATTGATTAAGTACATTAGTTAACCAATCACGTGACAGTTCAACTGGCATACACCAACGTACCATACCTTGTTTTTGTAATAATTTTAAGGTTAAAGCGTTATAGCAGTTAATCGCAGGGCCTGCTACAAAGGGTAATTTATGTTCTTGCGCTATATTTATTGCAGCTAAGTCATTAGCCTCAACTAAAAAGTCGCCATTATTAACTAATTGTCGTAAGTCATTAAGTTCTGAAGGGGCTTCAAGTAATGCAAGTGTTGACAAGACAACTTGCTTACCTGATTTCGCGATCTGCTTTGCTAATTCTAACCAATTAGCCACTTTCATTTCACGACGCTTAGTACATACGGTCTCACCCATATAAATAATATCAGCTTCACTATCTTTAGCTGCGTGATAAAAAGCTTCTGTTTCGATTTTAGGCCAATAATAAAGCACTGGACCTAATGCGTATTTCATAGTTTTGCTCACTATATTGATATTTTATTGTTAAAAATGATTAATAATAATTGTTAATCGACATCATTTCTTCAAAAAAGAAGCGATTTAAAAAAGATTTAATCTTTTTTAAATGTTTGATTGTGGTATTTTAAGTCGACCAATATCACATTATTGCCATTTACGATGATAAGCACCTAATGTTGTTTGCGTTCCCTCAGAAACTGAACCAAGTGTATCCATCCAACTTTTTTCTGCCTGAAATGTTTGAGGATTAGCTTTATAGCGATCTATCGCTTGGCGCCAAACTTTTGTTACCTGCTCAACATAAGCTGGGCTACGCTGGCGACCTTCAATTTTAACTGATGCAATATTGGCTGCAAACAGTTCGGGTAATAATTCGATAGTGTTTAAGCTCGTCGGTTCTTCAATTGGGTGATAAAGCTCATTACCAACAAAGTAACGTCCTTTGCAAAGAGTTGGATAGCCGGCGTTTTCACCTTTTTTATGGCAGTCAATTAACACATTATTTAAACGGGACTCAAGACCTTTTTCGGTCTCTTCCCAACGCACAAATTTTGCGGGTGAACAGGCGCCAACGGTATTAGGTGATTCGCCAGTTAAATAAGACGATAAATAACAGCGACCTTCAGCCATAATACATAAACTACCAAAAGCAAACACTTCTAAAGGTACCGGTGAAACTTGTGAAAGTTGTTTTACTTGATGCATAGATAAAACGCGGGGTAAAACAATACGATGCACGTGAAAATTATTATAATAAAACTTAATTGATTCTTCATTGGTTGACGACGCTTGCACCGACACATGGCGTTCAAGATTTGGATACTTCTCTGCTGCATAATCAAGCATGGCCAGATCTGCAATAATTAAAGCGTCAGCGCCAATATTAGCTGCGGTATCTACCGCATGTTGCCAGCGCTCAAAGTTTTCAGGATGAGCAAAAGTATTAATCGCAATATGCAATTTTTTACCACGTTTATGCACATAGTCTGAAGCTTCTAATAATCGTTTCTCATTAAAATTTAAACCAGCAAAATGACGAGCATTAGTGTCATCTTTCAAACCGATATAAACAGCATCAGCGCCATTATCAATTGCCACTTTTAGTGAAGGTAAAGATCCAGCAGGGCACAGAAGTTCCATAATAATTCCTAACTTATGTTATGTATTCAATACGCGGTGTATTATGCAATAAATTATCATCTAATGCGAATAGAAAGCTAATCTTAGCTAAAAGAACAGCACAAGTTTAGTTTTAGGTATTATAAAGTTAATAGTGATTAATTAATATTGAAAATAATAAGGAATTAAAACAGTCAGTAACGGTGACACTGTAAAATAGTAGCAACTTACTGAGCTGATTTAATAAATTAATGACCAGATATTAACTATTTTTTATCTGGTCTAGATGTTATAAAAAATTAACTTAATTTATTTTCTATTTTAGCGCATTTTCGAAATTAGTTATATTTTGCTCTGATTTTAATCGGTTTATACAGGCATTAATTGCTTTACTGGCGGTATCTTGTACTAATTGATAATTATTGATCTCCCATTCATTAAAGGGCTTAGTTCTCTCTTCTGGTGTCAGATCGTTTTGCTCAGAACAATCAAAATGAAATCCATTAGTACGTATAGTGGTGTTATAAATAAAATTATATTTATTATCGGTTAATCCATCATAAATTAATTTAAATTTATAAGGTTGTATGGTTATAACATTGTCTTTTTGGTTATTAGCATCGAATTTTTTAATTATTGTATATAACTGTGGGGTTAAATAATCCATAGTTTTATTTGGAACCGAATTGATATAACTGCCTTTTAAATCCTCTTTTGAAAAACCATCAATACTACCGCTACCAGTCCCATCAAGGAATAGTGTGGCAAATTCAAGAACCTTTAATCCGACAACTTTTGCTGTATCTGCACGAGAGACAATATTTAAATAATTATTTGTATCGTCTACAACGTCACCATTAATCGCGTTTTCAGTTAAAATATCAACTGTCGTGCCATTATTTAACGTTATTGTATCGGTATTTACAATTATTGTTCTAGGTAGTGACTCTCTATTAGCACAAGAAATTAGGCTTAACATACTACAGGTTACTATAAACAATTTAAAAAGTTTCATCATTATTATTCCTATTAGGTGTTATTATTTTTGTTATTTTTCAATAAGTTATGCGAAATGTGTCTATGTGTTTTTTTGATGCGTTTTCATTATGGTTGTAAAAGTATCGAATGTCGAGATTTGTTTGCCACATTTGAGCTTAATTGATGCATCTATATTTTCGATTAAAAATGTTTTTATTTGTGTTTTTGTTTTGTATATTTATATTCGAGCAGTGTTAATTCTTACCTGATTTTGTAATTAACATGCGATAAAATATTAAAAAAACGTTGATGTAGTCTTAAGTAGTGCTTTTTGTTGGAGGCTGACTATATATTTCAATTAATCAATTCAATAACTGTTTTTTATTAATATGACATAATGCATCTTTATCTCAACTTGTAGAGAATTTAGTGAAAAATATCATGTACTTTACTTTGAACACTTATGAACGACTGTTTTTAAATCTAACATATTAATTCACTTCCAGAATCTGATTCTTTCTATCACGAATAATTAACTCACCATTATCTATTGCTTAATGCGTTATCGATTGTTCATTGTCTTTTTTATTATAACCGGCTGGCACCATTGGCATGCCAACGGTGCTGACGCCAACACTGCTGCTACTGACTTTATAATCCTCTTTATTTTCGCTATGATTTTGATTAGTGGATAGTTGAAAAAGCGAGGAACTAAAGCCACAAGATGAGCTTAAGTTTGAGACGGTCAAGCAGATGACAGCTGACGAGCAGAAATCAATAAAAGAGATTTTAGGCGCTATGATTTTAAAACATCAGGCTAAGCAGTTGATTGGTTAATTAAAACAGGGCGAGCTAAACAAGAGAAGTAACACAACACAGTAAATAACAGCGCAGATTAACGGTGCACTAACATCACAACTCAATGAGCGGTTTTATACCGTGGGTTACGTGCTACAAGGCACAAAACCCAACCCCAGACCACAACTAACAATTAAAGGCAGGTGGCAGGAGCAATTCGGCTTTTATGTGGACTGCTATGTTATCATTCAGATTGAGCAGGGCAAGTTAATTGTCGAACTTGCGAAGCAGATCGCATAATCAGAAGATAATTTATTGTGAACTCACTACCTAAGTCCATTCTAAAGAACCATCATCCAAAACCCAGACGGCTTCTGCCGGACAAGAATCATCAAAAAACCAATAATCATCCATTAATTTTTGTTTATCAAACATTCCATCCGCCGTTTTTGGAAAAGCATCATAAAATAATTTTATTTGATCGTCTATTGAACCCGATAGAAGATGTCCATCTTTTGCTAACTTAAGACGACCTTCTTTTAGTAATCTATGAACAAAATAAAAAAATAACGCTTTTCTTTTTTGGAATGGAATCTCGTTTCCAGTAAACTCTGAAGATAAAACCAATTCTGGAGAAATACAGTTCCATAACCCATTAAATGCTCTTAGTTCTGACCAATCAACAACCGTGTTAAAATCATTCTCGTTTATCATACTTTTTCCTATTTAAATTTAATTTCTGCCCCAGTTCTTAATCCCCTATGTAAATTTATCAAAGTTGGGTTATTTTTTATATCAATAGTCCAACGAGCGCCCGTATTTGAATTGGATACATTTCTTAATGTAATATTAGTTCCATCTTGAAGACGTGCGGTATAAATACCATTTTTAACTTTTGTTAATGGCTGCTCGGTTAGTTTTTTCAACGAACTAAGTAATGCACCATTGGTAAAAAGGTAAGTGACGGGGTAAACTCAGTTCTGGAAAAAGTTCACTAAACTAAACAAATATGAATCTATATAGACAATTTCTATATTAGCGAAATCAAGAAAATTCTATTGTACCATCTTCCTTTAACCAAGCTGGTTCAGCGGGACAGTTGTCATAATAAAACCAGAGTCCATCCTCCATTTCTTTTTCAGTATTGGGAAAGCTTATATAGAATTTTTGTAATTGCTCATCAATTGAGCCATCTAATAAGATTCCTTTCTTGTGTAGCTTCAAATAACCATCTTTTAATAACCTTCTTAGTACTTCAAAAAATAGTTTTTTATGCTCTTCATATGAAAAATTACTAAAGTCACTAGGAAAAGAGGCACATTGTCCCCATAATAAATAGAAAGATCCAAATTCAGAATGACTCTTTATAAAATAATACTTTTTTGATGTTAACATATTTATATTACCTAAATTTTAACTCTATACTTCTGAGACCATTTTCAAACCTTATCATTTGTGGATTGCTTTTTATATCTACAGTCCAACGAGCTCCAGTATTAGAACTAGATACATTTCTTAATGTAATATTAGTACCATCTTGAAGCCGTGTTGTATAAATACCATCAGCTTTTTTTGTTAATGGTTGTCCAGCTAACTCTTCTACGTAATTTCTAATCTGTTTGTCAGTCAAATTTTGGCTATCATATATTCTTGTTGTGTAACGATTCCCACCATTTTGTCTAATTAATTGACCATCAATCTCTAAATCAGTTTTAGGATTATCTTTATTATAAATGTCTTTTAACTCATCAAATCGTTTTTGTTGCTTTTCATTTTGATATTTTTCATTATTTTTCTTGCTATTATTGTTATCTTCATCATCTGGTGGTAATCCTGGTGCGCCACCTATTACTGAACCAGTAACTGGATTATTAATTGCTGGTTCATCATTTGATAAACCATCATCAGATTTTATAAGAACACCATCTCTTCCCGTCGTCAACCATTCATCAAATGAATTTTTAGCTCCATCTAATGCACCAGTTTCTTCTGCTAAAATTACACTGCCTACCAGTACCCCACCAACAATTGCACCGCCGCCACCAGTCATTTTTATCTCTCCTGGGCGTAATTTGCAGGTGGCTTCAACACACAAATAATTATTCTCAACCGCATTTTTACCACCAGCAATAGCGGTATTGATATCCTGAGCATCACCACCTAATGCGGCAATAGTCAGACCGGTGGCCAGTTGGGCGAGTGCGCTGACTTGTTGTTTTTCTGCTTCGGTTAACTTGCTAGTATTTTTACCGTAAAGTTGTTAACGAGTCAGTTAAGTTAAGATCCCATGCCAACGTGTAGCCTTTAACTATCCTAGCTTTTTTAGTTCTTGCTCAATTTGTTCAATAAGTTGTGATTCATCTAATTCATATTCTTCTCTGTCAGAATCAGGATTATAAAGATCAGCTAAACAAAATATGGATGATAAACATTCACTTATACTATCTTCATCATTAATCAAGATATTGTTATCTCGTTCTATTTGATAAAGTTCAATATAAGCTTCAACAAAAACTTGAGGAGTTATCCTTCCATTAACTAATGATCTAGCAAATTCTAATATCGTGAGGCTCATCGTAATACTCCATTTTTCATATAGTTTTCATATTGAGGTGTTCCTGGAGTAATCTTAAATCCGGTAACAAAATTACCTGATTTATCAAGAACAACTACATTATTTGTATTTGAATTAAAAAATACTTTCGAGTCTGTTACAAAGCCATAAGTACCTAGAGGTTTGGTTGCTTTATCTCCCATATGGCTTTTAATTGCTGTTTCATATTGACTAAGTGTTTCAGCGTTTTTCTTTGTTGTTGTTATCCCAAAATCAGCAGCATGTTTAAACTTTTTATCTAACTGTTTTTGTGTGATCCCTGTTAATTCATTGGCAACCGAATTACCACCCATTCCCTTTCCGGCACCACTATTTCTTACAACCGTAGTTTCAACCGTCGTTCCATGGCTGGCAGCCTGATTCATGAGTTGATTACCTGTGGCGATATCACCGGAATGATAAGCCTTTTCAGCTTCTTTCACTAATGCTTGCCCAGCTTTAGTCTCTATTTTAACAATTTTTCCAGCTACTTTAATGTATTTTGCAAATGGTAATGCACCGACAGCTGCTATTGCATAATCACCCCAGGTTTCAGCATCCCTGAAAGCAATATAGTCACCATATGGAGTGGTTAATATTGCAATATCTTCAGGTAAACGTTTTAAATCTTCTCTCAGTGGATCATACATGAACCTGCCTGAGTTCATATCATCAATCAGCTGAGTTGTTTCTTCTGGCGTTAAATAACCCGCTGCTGAGGCATGGAGGATGCCGTCATAATTTGCTCCTGTTTCAGGTGAAAGACCTACAATATCCCCACCAAATCCACCACCGTCGCCCCAGCTCATAGCATTATTCTCAACCGCATTTTTACCACCAGCAATAGCGGTATTAATATCCTGAGCATCACCACCTAATGCGGCAATAGTCAGACCGGTGGCCAGTTGGGCGAGTGCGCTGACTTGTTGTTTTTCATCCTGAGTTAATTCATCTATACTTTTATTCGGATAAAGAATACTGGCAATCACTTCTGCGCCTCGCTCACTGACCGCTGCACCAACTCCGCCAACAACAGCTGAGTTACCTTGTAGCTCGGCAACCACGGCCCCAAGGATGGCATGACTGATAGTGTTAGCGACCTTATTGTCACCGGTTTGCTGC